>NZ_JBXWRL010000009.1:0-124481 GCF_059612885.1 Ruegeria sp. YKSD179
AGCAAGTCCCTCGGTTTGGCCTAACGACATGCTCTCACGCGCGGCCTCGGCCAGTTGAGACATTGACGTCTGCTCCATCCCCATGATGACTTGATTGGGCGTTGGCACAGAGCCGTGTCGACTGACGATTTTCCAGCTCCCTTGCTCCAGCGCGAACACAAGGGTATCGCGAAATTCGAACGGTTTTTCGGACCTGCCCACTAAAGTGACCTTATTAATGAGGGTGGCCCATCCGATGTCGCCTGCTTCAAAGGCTTCCGCGAAAAGCTCCTCCATATGCAGAATATCAGGCTTATCTTGAAAATACGCGACAACCGCGTCTCTTACTTCCTGTCCGCACCAATTCTCGCCACTCGCCGATCCTAGAAAGCGAAGGTACTCGCTGTTGGACAGAAAATTGGGCAAAGCTATCTGATCACCATGGCTGGTGACCATCGCCCAGCGGCGCGATACAGCAAGCAGTTCTGAAGAAGGCTTGATCACAAGTTTTTTCCAAGCGGCATCAGTTTGCTATCCCTGTTGCCGCGGCTCAGCAAATGGCTCTTACTTAATGAATACCGGAATTGCCTTGCAACTCAAAGGGCAACTTTGTCCGCATGTGAGACATCCGAAACCGGTGCAACGAATGACCGGTTCAAAACTGCCCAATTTGGCGGCGTTAAATGACCGCTTTCGGGGAATCGCGCTGCATTGCCGCGACAACCTCCGGAAATAGGCGTCGCGTGGAGGCCGATTTCGCGGCAGTGGCGACCGGCAGAGAAGTCCGCATGCCGGTCGTTCACAGAATTTTACGGAACGACCGCACCGAGCCCAAAGCGGCCCCGCTGGAAATGCAGGAACTGAGCCGTTTCCGTTAAAGATTTATCCGGACGCGCAGCCCGATGATCCAAGGATCATCGTCGCTAAAGCCGGGATTGTTGATGTGCTGTAGGTCACCTGTGATGGCTATGTTGTCGGACACGTCGAAGCGATAAAATGCCTCCACTGTCGTTTGGGTGTCCAACGCGTTGTCGCTACGATCGGCAACTGTGATACCAAAGCCAAAGAGGTCGTCATAAAACCCGGGTCGCCATAGAACCCCTGCATTAACAGCGCGGTTGGCGATGGGTGCCGTGCCGTCAGACCAGCCCAATCGTCCGAAGACCATCAGTTCATTCTCAAAGGTGTGGTTGGCCGACAGCATCGCGCCTTTTGCTGAGGGAACGCCTGCATCGGTGCGCTCATCGACGTGAAACACACCAAGATGCACGTTGGTTAGGTATCGCTTGGAGGGCTCAGGCGTCCATCCGATTTCGCCGTAGGTGAAGAATTCAGAGCCGCCCGGGAACCAGTCAATATCGGTTAACGATCCGTTGGCGTCGCTGACAAGACCAAGCGCATAAACCTGATCGGTCAGAAAGCCGCCTCCCGCGATACCGAACCCAGGATCAGGAATTGGAAGAACTGGGCTGAACAGGATCGAGTAGTTCGAAAACGTTGTACGCGGATTCACATAGCCGAGAATGTCGCTGTAGTCGCCGGGATCGATCCGACCGGCAACAAAGCCTGCGCGTCCACCGGCCAAAGCCTGCGCCCAATAGGCAACGGAGAGCGTGGTGTCCGTATCTGAGAAGGTAACACCGGTCGCGCCGACGTACCCTATTTCGCTTGCAAGCCCTGACGGCGCAATCGATTGCCCAAGGCGGTGACGGTTCTCCAAGATAAACACCAAACTGCCGGTGTTGTCCCCGCCACGGTTCAGGAGGTCCCAGTTGCCCAAAATGCGGAATTGGCCTGACGCGGCTTCGTCGGTGCCGTTCAAGCTGTCGGATGATTTCTGATAAAGAGCCTGATAGTCAAAGCTGAGGTTCAACCCTGTGCGCTTCCTGAGGCGTTCTCGCGCCGCCTCAATGGGATCAAACCATCGGTCCAATACTGGCGAGCGACTGTCTTCCAATCGCCTGAGCCGATCTTCTTCGAGCTGCGCCGGAGCAGAGCCCGGCCCACCGATAGAAGCCTGCGCAGTGGCTTCCAATCTTTCTCTCGGCGAACCGGCTGCTTCCTGTGCTTGTGCCTCCGAAGCAAGCGAAAGCCCAAGCACAGAAGCACTCAGAACCGACAAAATCCTGCGCCTCAACCTTAGTTCTCCAAAGTGTTTTTGTAGATGATACCGTCTTTCATGATCACTCGAATAGTTTCGATACCTTCGCCGCGCGGTTCTGCATCGAACCATTTCTCATTACCGCCAATGACTGTGATGTCCTCAAGCGGGTTTCCGTCAACGATGAGGATGTCCGCGTAGGCGCCTTCTTCGATGACACCAAATTTGCCGGGGTATGGGTTCCGCCGGTTGGTGATCTGAGCCAGTTCACCCGCCGTCGAAGTGGCCGACACAAGCATGGCATGATTCCCGAACAGGCTGGCGAAGTAGTATTTCTCAAAGTCGCGGTGTGCACGGGCTGCCTGCTTTGACAGCAACACGGAATCTACGTTGTGCACGATCTTGGGTTTGTACTTTTTGACGTACTCAACGAGGTTTTTCGACTCCTCGAAGAAGTAATCGACCTTTTCCCGCACTGGCCCCGACGCATAGTTTGGAACCTTCAGCAAGTCAGGTGTGAGGCCCGCGGTATTCAGAGCCCAATACGTTCCCAGCTCAGCCATGCGTTTCACAGTTTCTTCCTGCGCCATTTGACCGTGTTCGATGCCTTTTACCCCCGCATCTAGGGCTGCATTAATTGACCTGTCGGTATAGGCGTGAACCGTAACGTAGGTATCGAAAAACTCAGCTGCTTCGACCGCAGCTTCGAGTTCTTCTTGTGTGTAAGCGTGTGACCAGAGTGGGTCCAAAACAGACGACACCCCTCCACCGGCGAATAGCTTGATCTGGGTCGCGCCGTTTGAAAGGTTTTCGCGCACAGCTTCGCGGACCTCGTCGGGATTGTTCGCAAGTGTTATGACGCCCTTCTTCTCTAAAGAAGTTTCTGGCGCACCCAAGTAACGACCTGAAGGCGCTCTCCAGTCGCCATGACCCGATGTTGGCGAGATGCAGGCCCCCGATGCATAGAACCGCGGACCAATTATGTCCCCGCGATCGATGGCATGCCGGACAGCGTCCGAACTTCCGCACGCGTCACGGACGGTCGTGTAACCATCCATCAAAAAATCGCGCGCGTTTGCTGTAATCATCAAACCAATCTCATCCCAACGCGCACTCTGCCCATCGTTCAAAGTCGTCATCGTATTCACGAGGTTGAAGTGCACATGGTTCTCGACCAGCCCCGGCATCAGGGTGCGGCCATCGCCATCGATGACAACGGCATCGGGTGCATCAATCGCGTCTGAAGAGATTTCTTTGATGATGTTGCCTTCGACAAGAACGCTCGCATTCTCGATCCGCTCTTCATTTATGCCGTCAAAGATATGGACGTTGGTAAAGAGCGTCAAAGGCGCATCAGGCGTCGCACCTTGCTGAGCGTGGCCGGCGACTGCCGCAAATGAAATTGCAACGGTCGCTAGTAAATTTCTTAAAATTTTCATGTGCACACCTCGTCCGTTTGGAAAATTTTGCATATAAAAAAAGACTATCACTCGGTGTTGCTATGAGAAGTTGGGATTTAACGACAGGGCACGCGGCACGGTGGAGCAGCAGCGAAGCCGATTTTGCGGAGAGCACATAATGCCAAAGCCCTTGCCAGTGGCATCTTTGCCGTTTTTGGCGTCCATCGCCGCACCGCTCCAAACCGCCGGATCGCCGGTCACGCGCCATCTGGAGGCGTGCGGCTTGCCCGGGGGCGTTTTGGACGTGCGCGACGGCCTCGTCTCGGAACTGGCGTTATGGGATTTTGAAGAATGTGCCGCGCGAAAGGAAGGGTTCGAACACTTAGGGTATGTCGCGTCCACGGATTTGATCGAAGCGGGTACCTTGTACGGGCACCGGCTACCTGTTGCCCGAACCGTTGGCGAGTTGCTTTGTGAGTTCGCGAAATGGATTACGTCGCATTCGAACTATGCCGCGCACTCAGTGCAGTTCACCGCATCTGGCGCCTGGTACAACTTCGACAATCGTCGACTTACAATATCGCTCCCGTGGCAGGTCGAGCAGTACATCATCGGAATGATTACGGCTCTTGTTCGGACAGCCTCACCAGACTGGAAGCCCGCTCGTTTGCGGTTAACGAATCCGAAGCCTTGGCATCAGGTTCCGAAAGACTGGGAGAACGCCAAAACGGATTGGGGTGCGGGGTTGACCGGCGTGTTTCTAAGCAACGATACCATGTCCACTCCCGTCGTATTACCATTGCATGGAGATGCTATCGTTTCTCCGGACGCGTGCGCTTCCGATGCATTCGAACATGTGCTGAAGTCCCATGTTCTTGGAGGTAATGCTTCTCTGGATGCCGTGGCGCATTCTTTCAGGATGTCCCCGCGCACGCTTCAACGGCTACTCGCTGCGAAGGGCGGCCGCTTTCGCAGTCTGAAATCCGTGGTTTCGATGGGGATCGCACGCGACTTGCTCTACAACCATAACGCAACAGTAAAGGAAGTATCGTACCGCTTGGGTTATTCTTCTGTTGCCGATTTCTCAAAGGCCTACAAACGCCATTATGGCGTCAGCCCAAGCTTGGATCGTATAAGCGGATAACTTCAAGTTTACTCGTTCGGTTGAAACGCGTTGCGTCGAATTTGCGAAAACTGGGTCATGCCCGAAAGGGCGGCTTTGTCCGCA
Organism: Ruegeria sp. YKSD179; assembly: GCF_059612885.1. Lineage (NCBI taxonomy): Bacteria > Pseudomonadati > Pseudomonadota > Alphaproteobacteria > Rhodobacterales > Roseobacteraceae > Ruegeria > Ruegeria sp. YKSD179. The sequence continues at coordinate 4,709 of NZ_JBXWRL010000009.1, forward strand.
TCTCGGTCATTCCAATAATTTTCGCCACCTTCTGCAATTGAGAGAAGCAGCCATTCGCGACTTGAGTTTCAAAAATTTCGGCGTGAAAGTCAGCTACGGGACGCATTCTCTTCGACGCACCAACCCTATGCCTCTGGCCACGCCACCGACGCGAGTATCTAATCAATACATTGTCGTACTTCGATTAGGCACAGATAGATTTCACCGATGCCTTCACGGCCTCGTCAGAAAATACGTTCTCCATCCAACCCTCTTTAAAGATTACGGGTTCGGCCTCTTCGATCGCCTTCATACAGCCGTCAGAGAGTTTGCCCCCCGGCTGAACACCAAATGCGACGGCTAAAAGGATTGTCAGATGCCCCAGCAGGAAATCCTCTGCGGCCTGATAGGGAATGCCGCGCCGCGCGGCTTCGTCAGTTGCGTCCTTCAGGACCTTGGCGAAAGTCGCTCCAATGGATTCTGAGAGCGCCGGCTCTAGCATCGCCATCTGCTCCACAGTGACCCGATGAGACCGCATCACCGGTCCGTAGAATACGCGTGCGATTTCCTCGCATTTGGCATAGTGCTCTTCCGGACCTTGAGCCAAAGCGCAAACGATATGTTGCTTCGCAGCAATTCCGCCGAAGTAATCTTTTTTTGCGTCTGGATCAGTTTCGTCGTTGAAAAGCGGCGGATGGCAGGGATGCGCGACGAAGTAAGTCACGTCATCGCGTTCAGGCAAAGTATCCGCATGCGGAGCCGCCGCATCCAGCATGATTACGGAAGTCCCCGGATTAAGATCATCGATGAACCCGGACAACACCTTACCGATCAGGCGATCTGGCACTGCGAGAATGACAGTATCTGCTGCACTCAACGCCTGGCCCTGGTCAACACAGGTCAGACCCGTTTCCGCCTCAAGCCGGGCCTGGCCTTCGGGATTCACCTCGACAGGCAGCAAGTCATATGGAGCGTTCTTGAGATTAGACGCCAGACGCACGCCCATTTTCCCACCTGCGCCGAAGAGAGCTATACTTGTCATTCTTGAGATCCTTTCATAAGCGGGTACGGCCTCAGGCATCCCCGGTTTTTGTTTTAATGAAGAAATCGGGAGCGCCCATCTGCCCGCCTTTTAATGTGACTTCGAGCCCATCAATTTTTGGCGAGTTGCTGGCATGCAGCCTGCAAAGTGGCGCCCCGGCTGCCAAGGGTGCAATGGCGGATAGTGCATCAGCATTCAGTTCTGTCAGCACTTGGCCGGAGGTGTCGCCGCCGCCAACCGCAATACGTTGAAGACCGGTCGTGCTTCGTACATTGGCGACAAGGTTTCCCAGCGCTCGCCCCAGACTTGCATTTGTGCATTCAGGGCTAGAATTTTGGTGCTCTATTACCTGGCGCATACGGTGAACCGCAGGATCATCCGGGCCGCGAGCCGTGGTGACAATGACGTCCCGGCCTTCGGAGAGCAGCGCTAGGACCGAGACGCGCGCACGATCAATTTCGGCATTTAGCATCCTGTCGTCGACCGCACTTGAGGCGTCAAAATCAAGAATCTTAAAGCCATAAGCCTCAGCTTGCACAATTTGATCGGCGGTCGTGGGCGAACATGAGCCGGAGACGGCGAAGAGTTGTTCGACAGCAGCAAGCTTCGGCACCTGAACTTTCCGTGGGATCAAGCCAACGGCCCGCCAATGCGCAACAAGTGCGTATTCAACACCTTGCGAGCCGATGGCAAATCCGGTGCCGCCCTGATCAATCAATCGACCGGTGATTTCTAAGGTCGCCTCATCCATTGCGTCCAAGGAGATGATTGCAGCGCCGGCTCTAATTGCGCTTTCCACTCCCGCCTCGGCCCTTCCAGCGGTCATCGCAACGTAGTCGACGCAGCCAGTCTTGAGTGATGTCTGACGGGACAGATGCCTACCCAGATCAGCTTCATCCATCGGGGTGACTGGATGACGTGACATGACTGGGTGGCGATCCAAGCGGTGAATTGCCCCGCCCGTGTCCGCAAAGAGATTTCCGAACACCTGGTAGCGGCCAATTGCAGGGGCACCGACCACAAGGGGGATCCAGCCAGGGGCAAAAACGTCTTGGCCGACCTCAGCCGCGACCCCAATTGAGCCAGTGTCTGGCGCGCTGTCGAAGGTCGAACAGACTTTGTAGTGCACCAACGGTGCTCCAAGTTTCTGCAAGCCTTTGAAGATTGGTGGGAGGTGTTCCCTCAGCCATTTGTCGGACTTGGTTCGCGCAATTCCGGCAACGCCGATAGCTTTGAGGTTAGGATATCTCTGCAGCACCTCTTCGCTAGGCAAATCGAGAAACATCATCGTTTCAATACCGGCAAAGCTGAGCACCTCCATCACGGCAGAAGAGCCTGTGAAGTCATCGCCGTAGAAGGAGATCATCGGAGCCGTCATCGATCAAAACGCCTCCAGCGCGGTTGCAAGGGCGGGATGATCCTTGGCATGGACTTCAGCGGCGATCCCTGAACAAGCCGCGTCATAGGCGGCAAGCATCGCTTCGACGCCGGCGGCGACACCGTCCGGATGAGCGACGATCCCACCGCCGGCAGTGACAATAAAATCAGGTGAGCCAACCGCCGCCAACGTGGCAGCGGCCTGATGAACAGTCTGGCCTGAGGAGAATACCGGGACAGCGCACATCGGTTTCGCTTCAAAAAGCGGCTTAGAAACAGATCGGGCCGAGGCTACAACACTCTCGTTGCTTTCAGAGAATTTGTTGTCGATCCCATTTACATGCATGTGGTCGGCTCCAGCCAAACGCCAGAGTTTGGACCAGGCAGGATAGTCCCAGCCAAGGGATGGTGCTCGGGTCAAGGCGCCCCAGCCACAGCGATGCGCGTGGATCGGCAATTCTGTATGGCGACCAAGGGCAATCATGCCCGACATACCCACTGCTGTTAAACTAGCCATGACACAGGTGCCGCCTTCGGCCAGAACCAGATCGTGACGGCGGCGCATCTCGTCAATTTCGCCTGTCAGGTTAAAGGCCATCATCACTTTCTTGCCGGTCTTGTCCGCCGCTGCATTGATAGCCGCCATGACCGACCGAACACGATCATCAAAGGGGCAAGCAGGACCATCAGCCTGCAGTTCATCGTCCTTTATGAAATCGATGCCACTTTCGCAGAGCTCGGAGACCAGGGCGCCAGTGTCTTCTGCGTTCAAGCCAACGCTCGGTTTGATGATCGTCCCGATGATTGGCCGGCCTTCGACACCCGATAAACGGCGGGTACCTTCCACGCCAAACTTCGGACCTGGATACACTTCGGCAAAGGCCTTTGGCAGACGTACATCCATGAGCCGCAAGCCTGAGAACGGTTTGAGTTCGAAAAGATTGCCCGCGATGGTCGCGATCAGGTTGGGCAAAGATGGACCAAGGTTCTCAATTGGCCAAGACAGCGTCACCAAAGCCGATTGGCGGGCACCCCCTTCTGGGCTGGCTGATCCCGGGAGAGATGGCGCCTGAACGGCCTCTAGCGTCTCAAGCTTTTCGACGCATGCGGCAGCACGTGCCTTCAGTTCCGGTGTCTCTCCCGGAACAGGACGAAACGTGCCCGATGATTGCTCGCCCGCCATGATTTCGGCGGCCTGCTCCACGGGAAAGGCCGTTTCAATCAGATAGTCAGCTTCGATACGCACCGGGTCTGTCATAGGAACAACGTGGTAATTTGCGGGACGAAGAGGATCAGCGCCAGCACCAGCAACTGAATGCCGATGAAGGGCAGGAAACTGCGGAAGATCTGCGGCAGGGTAATGTGAGGGGGTGCAACGGATTTAAGGTAGAAGGCCGCTCCTCCGAAAGGGGGCGACAGAAAGCTCACCTGCATATTCACGCAAAAGAGCACGCCGAACCAAACCTGTACCGCCAACTGGCTGTCGAGACCGCCGAAAAGGCCCAGTTCGTCGCGCGGCAGCTTCAGGACGATGGGCAGGAAAACCGGCATCACTAGCAAGACAATCCCGGTCCAATCCATAAAAGCGCCCATGAAAAGGAAAACCAGCATCATGATCAACAGAACACTGAGAGTGGAGATATCCATGCCGACAATCAGGTTCGCCACGTAGGTCGGACCACCGGCCAATGTGTACGCACCTGCCAACGCAGTTGCGCCGATGGTGACCCACATAATTGTACCTGTGGATTTGAACGTCCGCATCGAAGCTTCTTGCAGCAATCGCCAAGAAAACTCTCCGCGCAAGATGATCAAAAGCAGAACAGCGACCGACCCAATACCTGCGGCCTCAGTAATGCCCGTAACCCCACCGTAGATTGATCCCAGCACAACAAATACGATTAGGAGCGGGGCAACCATACCTTTGCCATTGCTCCACGCTGCTCTGATGGTTTGAAGACCGATTCCGAAGACCAGCAAACCCCACAAGCCCGCAGCCACGGCAGCAGACTTGAGCAAATAGCTCGTGCTGACATAGTTCGTTTCTTCGTCAACAAGGCCAGCACCGTTTAGGTAAAGTCCGCGCAGAACCATAATCGCTGCCCCTGTGCCGATCACCATGAGGATCAACGCTAGGCCTTGAACGCGTTTCTCCGAACCGTTCAGATCGCCTTCTCTCGGTTTCGGAAGCGGCGCCAGCTCCGGCTGCAAGTTTGTGCGGATCAGGATGTAGGCGATATAGCAGCCCGCGAGGATGAACCCCGGAACGAAGGCCGCCTGAAAAAGAGCGTGAATCGAGGTATCGGTAATCAATCCGTAAAAGATAAGAACAATGGATGGGGGGATCATGGTCCCCAAACTTCCACTCGCGCAGATCGTCCCGATGGCAAGGTTCTGATCGTAGCCCAGGCGCAACATTTGAGGCAGTGCGATTAGGCCTAAAAGAACCACTTCGCCGCCGATGATGCCTGACATGGCAGCCATGACTACAGCCATCAGTGCGGTCACAACGGCAATGCCGCCACGGGTACGGTTCATCCATTTTTCGAGCGTATCGTACATGTCGCGCGCAATGCCCGAACGCTCCAAAAGATTAGCCATGAATATGAAGAGCGGCACTGACACTAATACATAACTTGTTGTAATGCCGTAGATTCGTTGCCCCAATAGGTTCAAGGGACCGGCACCGAAATTACCAAACAGCAAGTCTGGACCGAATTTCATTACCATCACAACAACGGCCAGAAAACCCGATGCAAAACCCAACGGCATCCCGATAGCCAGCAAGACCAGCATGCCGGCCAAAACGACGAGAGAAATCGTTCCGATATCCATCTAAAAGGTCTCCCGCCGACTTGTTTTGTCTTGATCCTCCCCAGCGGAAACGTCCGCATGATCCTCGGCCCCTCCAAGAGGACGTGCATCCAGATGGTCTTCACTCAGGTCATTAAGAAGATCGTCAATGTCTTCAACAAATTGCCGTTCGCCTTGATCCCTGTTCCAGTCATAGATGAGATTTGAGATCGCCTGGAGTGCCAGAAGCGCCATCGTCAAAAGGATCAAAGGCTTGATGGTCGCGGGGATTGGTGGATTAAATTTCGTGCCAAACCGCTCCCAGCTCAAAAGCTTCTCAAGCGCTTCGTCAAAACTCCCCCAAATCAACGCAAAAGCAAAAACGCAAATACAAATCGTCGATATGACATCGAAGGTGCGGCGCAGCCAAAGCGGGGCCAAATCGTAAAGAATGAAAATCCGGATATGGCTTCGCTGTTGCATCGAGTAGAGCCCGGCAAACATGTAGACGGCGCCGGCGACCCAAAGAGATGTTTCGTTCACCCATAGAGTGGGGCGTTCGAACACGTAGCGCAGAACCACTTCCAGCAAGATAATCGCTACAATAAAGGCGGGAAGCCACATCGTGACCCGGCTGATCAACCAGATGAGTCTGTCGAGTGGACCTGTTCTTTCATGTTCAACCAAGCTGTGCCCTCCCAATTGGCCAGACTAAGGCCAACTCCGCTTTCAGAAGGCATTGGCGAGCCAACTCGCCAATGCCGTTCGTGCGTTAGCGAAGATTACTTAACGAGGCCGATGCGGCGCAGGAACGCTTCGTGGCTTTGCACCATCTTTGTCGCTTCCGGTGATTTAGCGCCCCACTCCTGCCACGCGCCTTGAGCGGCCGCACGGAATGCTGCGCGATCCTCCGCGGACCAGTCGTAGATCGTCACGCCCATCTCGGGCATCTTTGCAAGCGCCTCGCCATTTAAGACCAAAGTCGAGATCATCAGATCAAGTGCAACGTTTTTGTAGGCTACCTCGATTATGCGGCGTTGCTGATCGGTCAAAGACTCCCAAACATCAGTCCGGCAAGCCAATTGGTCAGAAGACATAGAGTGAAAGCCAGGGAAGGTGGTGTGCTTGGCGACATCGTAAACGCCGATGTTGAGGTTTGTGGCGAGTGTCGAAGCGTCGGCACCGTCAATGATGCCTGACTCAAGCGCCGTAATTACTTCCGTAAAGTCCATCACAATCGGCGACGCACCAAGCGACGCAAAGATGTCAGACTCCATGCCCGGAGGAGAACGGAATTTGAAGTCTTTCAGATCTTCGATGCCGCGCAACGGGCTTGTCGAGTTCAGGGATTCCTGACCTCCGACATGCGCGCCAACGAATGTCATGCCATGTGCCGCATAAAGTTCGTTGATCGCTTCGCGACCGCCGCCCTGCTCGACCCATGCCTGATACTGAAGTGGGGTATCATAACCGCCCATCGTGTCGGCCACAAACTGGAAGGCGGCGTTCTTACCGGTTTGGTAAGAACCGTTGGTCATATCGCAATCAAGAATGCCGTTCTTGGCTGCATCAAACGTTTCGGCAGAAGGTACGACAGACGAAGAATAGAACATCTCAATCTGAAGATCGCCGCCCGACATCATCGCGACATCTTCCACAAACTTTTGGATCGCAACGCCATATGGTGACGTCTGGCTTTGGTGGTTCTGTATGCGCAATGTGGTCTGCGCGGACGCCGCCGTTGCTATGAGCGCAGTTGCTGCGACACCTGCAAAGAGGGTCTTGGTTACGGTTTTGAGCATCTTGGTCCTCCCTTTCGCTCTGTATGACTGGGCCCGATTGATATGCTCCAATCCCTTAACCCGGTTGTCCGGACCCGCGTTTTAGCCGCCGCTCATAACGGCCGACTGTACAACTGGTATGATCAGTATATCATCATTTAATTATGTCAAGCCACTAAAACGCACTCGCCGGGTTGGCGAGTCCCGCAGTGTCGTGACAGGAAGATTAGTGAAAACGGCGCCCCTTCGGGTACCGATTGAAGCGAGCGCTTAGCCGGAGTTTGTATAAAGCGGGTCAGAGCGATCCAAATGCTCTCGCATCAGCGCAGCAGCTTTATCCGCATCGCCGGCCTCGATATGGTCAACAATTTTGTCGTGCTCTAGGAGAGTGGTGTTTTCACGCCCAGACCAATGTAAGAGCGGTTTGTAATACTCGAAAAGCCAAGTCAGCATTGCTTGCGTCACAGCCTGCAAAAGAGGATTGCGAGACGTATAGGCGATGGCCGTGTGAAACTCGATATCGGTTTGTATGAACCCTTTTGGGCTCTTCAGTTGAGCCCTCTGCTTTGCAACAAGGTCGCGTAAATGCTCAACATCCTTGGCAGTCCTGCAATCTGCCGCTACGCGCACAGTTCCGGCCTCCAAGATCTTCCTAACCTGCTTGAGGTGTTCGAGATTGGAAGGTTCTGCTGACAGTAGCAGCTTCGCGACATCATCAATTTGGTCAAAAGCAATGTCTGCACTGAGTGCGTTAACGCGACTGCGCTCGCCGTGAGAAATGGTTATCACGCCTTTACTCGCAAGCGCCTGCAAAGCCTCGCGTACGGCGGGACGCCCGACCGCGAAGCTTTCCATCAATTTTCGTTCGGACGGGATTGTGTCGCCAGGCTTTAACTCGCCGGAGACAATCATTTCCCACAGTCGCTCATAGACTTGGTCCGACAGTTTCTGCCGAGTGATAGGCTCGACGTCGAACCGTTTAGCCGCTGAGTTAGTATCTGCCATAGGTGTGTCTCGCAACAGTTTGAGACCACGGTACACACGACGCACTGGTATGACAAGGTGACATGACTGCTGCGATAGGCGGCTCGGCTTCCGCCCCGCCGCAGCCCATCTGCAGACGGTTGATACACCCGTATCCTCCCGCTGGACGGGTTTGAGGAACTGTCCCAGTTTTTCGGCCGGTTTATGCTGCCGGAATGAAACAAGGGCTTTGAAGGCAAGGCCCCAGCTTTTTTACGGTCCGCTCACCGAGGAACGCGGACGCAGACAGGGGCGAGAAAATCGAGCGGACGGGCAGGCCAACCAGTCGGTTCGGATCAGAAGATCCCCTCTGATCGAATGTCCTGCGCCACGAAATCGATCAGGGCCCGGACCTTTCGGGGCAAGCCGCGCCCTTCGAGATAGACGGCGCCGAGCTCCCCGACTGTCCCGGTGTACGCGCCCAGCAAAGGCAGCAGCCTGCCGTCTTCAAGCTCGTTGCCGAGCGCAAAGCGGGGCGTGTAGGCAATCCCCAAACCCTGAGCGGCAAGCTCGATCGCCGCACGGGCGGAGTTCACCTCAAACCGGCTCGTGACGGCCACCGCGCTCTCAACTCCCTCGTATTCGAAGACCCAGCGGCGGGCATTGCGGCGGTTGGTATCGACGATACAGGCGTGTTGGGCCAAGTCGACCGGGATCTCCGGGCATCCCTTTCGCGCCACATAGTCAGGGCTGGCGACGACGACACTTCGAAATGCACCGAGCCGACGCACCTTCAGCGATGCCAGATCGAAGCTGCCTATGCGGAACGCCAAATCGATCCCCTCGGCGGCGAGATCGACGTAACGGTCATTCAGTCTCAGGTCGATAGAGATGTCGGGATGGGCCTCGGCAAAGCGACCAAGCAGACCCGCGACATAGATCTCACCGAAGGTCACCGGCGCCGAGACACGCAACACGCCGGTCAGCTGACGCGATCCTTCGGACACCTCCGCCAGAAGCTCGTCGAGATCCTCAAGGAGCAGCGGAGCACGGGACAGCAAATCCTCGCCCGCTGCCGTCAGCCCCACTTTCCGCGTCGTGCGTTGAAACAACCGGACGCCGAGGCGCGCTTCAAGCTCCGCCACGTATTTTGACGTCAGCCGGTTCGATGTTCCCAGCTGTTCGGCGGCCGCGGTAAACGAGCCTGTCCGAGCCGTGGCAACGAACGCGCGGATCTGATCCAGAAGGTCCATACCCCATTAAGAACATTTTGTGGATATTCATTCAATACCTTCGCTATTTCATGAGGGCCGACCCAAACGTAAATATGGATGACACAAGCACGCCGCCCCGTCGGCTACCCTTAGACAGGATTTCGACATGACCACTTATTCCAATTCCGATTACGCCGCTTTTGCGCTTCGCGTCTCCAGCGGCGCGCTCTTTCTGGCCCACGGCTGGCTCAAGTTCAGCGTTTTCACCATCGCCGGCACCGTTGGCTATTTTGAAAGCCTCGGACTGCCGGGCCTCCTGGCCTACCTGACGATCCTCGCGGAAATCGTCGGTGGCATGGCGCTCATCCTCGGCGTGGCAACGCGTCTTGTCTCGCTCGCCCTGATCCCGGTGCTTCTCGGGGCGACATGGGTGCACGCTGGCAATGGTTGGGTCTTTTCCAGCGAAGGCGGCGGCTGGGAGTTCCCTCTTTTCTGGGCGGTGGTTCAGGGGGCGATCGCCGCGCTTGGCAGCGGCGCTTTCGCCCTCCGGGTGCCCGGACTTCACAAAGCCCTTGGGCAGTTCGCCTGACCTTCAATTGCTCCCGGGCCGCGACCATGCGGCCCGGTACATTCACGGGAGCCCATCATGCAAACGCGCAGTCTCCAGGATCTGAAAGACAGCTTCGCACCGTCCGACCGGATGCCGGTCGTCTTTCTTGGTCACGGAAGCCCCATGAACGTCATCGAGGATACCCCGTTCGGCAGAGCCTGGACGACCCTCGGGCAAGCGTTGCCGCGACCGAAAGCGATCCTTGTAGTCTCGGCGCACTGGATGACCCGGAACACCACCCTGGTCGATGTCTCCGCGATGCCGCGCACAATCCACGACTTCTACGGCTTCCCGGAGGCGCTTTACGCCAAGAATTACCCCGCGAAAGGTGCCCCGCCACTCGCCCGCGAGGTGGTCACGCTGCTGGCCAGCCATCGCGCGCAGGAAGACGACACATGGGGTCTCGACCACGGCGCCTGGGCCGTTCTCAGGTTCCTTTACCCCGAGGCGAACGTGCCGGTCTTTCAGGTCTCTATCGACATGGCGCGCGGTCTCAGTCATCAACTTGAGATTGGTCGGACGCTATCGGAACTGAGAGACCGGGGCGTTCTTATCCTTGGTTCTGGCAATGTGGTTCACAACCTTCGCACCATGCGCCCCGGCGCCCCGCCCCTCGATTTCGCGCTGGAATTCGACACGCTCTTCGCCGAGCGGCTCGCGGATCGCGACTTTGCGGCGCTGGCGGACGAGGAGGCTCTCGGGGCGCTTCTGCCTCAGGCGCACCCGAGCGTCGATCACTACCTGCCCGCCCTGACCATCGCCGGGGCGTCGGATACGCGCGACACATTGAGCTTCATGACCGATGCCATTGATCTTGGATCGGTCTCCATGCGGTCGTTCGTATTTCACGGATCGTGACAGGCCGCTCATCCTGAGGACTTTTTTTGCACAGTGCGTTAACTGACAACAACATCTGGCCCAGCAGTTTCAGTATTGTCATTGCGATACGCTCAGCAAATTGATCTCGTGTGGAACACCTGCCACGATACAAATTGTACTTTATAGTTTGGCTAAAAAATTTCGCTTTCTGGCTCATTGGCGAGGGCGGCTTCGTCCGCGACTCGGACATAGCCTCAATTTTCGCCAGCGTCTGCTCTTGATGTAAGCAGCCGTTCACGACCGGAACTTTGAAATTCTGCGGTGAACGTCGGCTATGCGCTCTTAACCTGTCTCCTGAAAAACGGTCGTATTACCGAGTCGAGCCCAAAGAGCATTATGCAGCAGCTTCGACCCATGTCTGCTTTCGGTTGGCCTGTCACGGTCAACAGTTGATTCAGTGGCCAAATCCTTTCATCGTCCGAAAGCACTTCAATCAATCTGAATAACGGTCGAGGACAGTCATCATGCTTGAAGAAGCCAAAACCCGCACGCTGACCCTGCAGGCCAATATGAAAGAACTGGGTATCCGATGCGCGGTTTTCACGGACGAGAGTTCGATCGCTTACCTAGCCGGGTTCTGGGGGTATCTGGGAATTGAATTTGGCCGCCCGACAATGCTGGTGGTGAAAGCCGATGAAGCTCCCGTAATTATAACGCCACTGATGGAAAGCGAAATGGTGGGGGCTATGACGTGGGTCGAAGATGTGCGCATTTGGGAAGACATAGGCCAGCGCACGTGGGCGCGCGCCCTCGCCACAGCTATTGGAGAAGCGCCCACGGAGATTTGGGTCGAGCGCAGCAGCATTCCAGCGATTATTCGGAACCATCTGGACGAAACCTATCCGGGAGTGCCTACCAAGGACATATCATCGGTTCTCGGAGCGATGCGAATGATCAAGTCTCCATTTGAGATCGAAGTGATGAAAGAGGCCGGTCAAATCGCCGGAGAAATGATGGCCGCGGCGCATTCAAGCCTGCGAGAAGGTGCCCGGGAATATGAAAGCGCACTGGCCGTGATTGACGCGGGCACACGGCGCGCAGCCTCATTTCTAACGGAAAAGGGATGGGATCGATTTGTTTCACCAATGATCCACAACCTCCAAATTCTGCAAAGCGGTCAGGACACATCCATGGTTCACCGCCGTGCTTCGGTGCGTCACTATCGCCGCGGTGACCCGGTGTACTTTTGCTTTTGCAACATGGCGCAATTCAAGCAGTACAAACTTGGCTTTGATCGCATGTTTCACGTCGGTGAGGTCAATGATGAATCGGCACAGATACAGCAAGCGGCCATTGACGCCCAACAGGCCGCAATCGCTGCAATCCGCCCGGGCATTGAGGCACAAGACGTCGCCGCAGCCGCCAACGAAGTGTACGCCTCACGAGGCTATGAGACCGGCTACCGGACAGGTAGATCCATCGGGTTGGCCTATCTGGAAGCACCGGAACTGAAAACAGGTGACAAAACAATTCTGCAACCGGGTATGACTTTTGCGGTCGACGGCGGCATTTCAATCGACGGAGTAACGGCAGGTCGTATAGGGGATTCAATCGTCGTGACGGACACGGGGTTTGAGTACATCACGAACTACCCTCGTGAACTATTGGTTACGGAAAACTAGAAATGGGGCCCAAGTTCCACCTCGCCGTTGGGCAGTCACCTGCCGAACTATCATCGACAGAGCAACGGTTGGACTGGCTCAGTGCGACTTTGTCAGAGGTTGCTAGACGGGGAGCGGATCTTCTTCTTTTGCCCGAACTCTTTGCAACAGGTTACAATATTGGCGTTGAGGTCGAAAAACGTGCCGAGCCTGCCGACGGGCAAATCGCTAAAGAGATTACAAGATTGGCGAAATCCCACGCCCTTGCCATCCACTATGGTTTCCCCGAGGCTGCCGGGGGAATGATATTCAATTCTGCGCAGTGCTTTGGCCCAGACGGCAAACGATTGAGCATAAGTCGCAAATTGCTGATCCCGCCCGGGTTCGAGCGTGATTATTTCACGCCTGGCCAGGGGTGCGCCCTGTTTACGTATCTTGGCGTTCGGATTGCTACGCTAATCTGCTACGATGCAGAGTTTCCCGAAACTGTGCGGCATGTAGCTTCTCGTGGGGCTGTGCTGATACTGGTGCCAACGGCCCTCGGAGCGCAATGGGAATGGGTTGCAAAACGGATGATCCCTAGCCGCGCGTACGAAAACGGAGTTTTCCTAGCCTACGCCAACAGTGCTGGCACAGAGCGTGGATTGGAGTTTTTGGGTCAAAGCTTCATTGCGACACCGGATGGTCAGGAGTTGGCTCGCGCCGGCGCGGAGGCGGAAGTCATATACGGCACCTTGGACTTTGACAGAGTCTCTTCAGCCCAGTCCCGACTTCCCTACCTTTCCGATCGCAAACTGTTAGAACTGGACGTACGCGAGCCCTAACCCGATTAAGACTCTGTCTGCGAGTAAGACAAAAGTGCATGGCGCAGCGAATGGCCCTAACAACAGAGGCGGCATGACATTGCGCAAGTCGACAATAAGTAGCGTGGCTGAGTGAGGATTGCTTGCTAACTGACAGGAGAGGAATTGCCACATGATCGAAGCGCCGCCAACACTGACTATTAAGAAGACCCTTAGACGCCCGACTGAAGCGCAGATTTCCGCCTTCAAAGATGCTCCCACAGGCTTTGTGGTTGATGCGATGTTTGGTGGTGGCGCGCTCTCCAACAACATTCAGCCTTTTGGAGGGGGTCGTGACTTCGAATGTGTCGCGGTGGGACCAGCTTTGACCGCGGAATGCGGTGCTGCAGATGTTTTGGCAGTATTCGCGTCGTTAAAATTCATTCGACCCGGCGACATTGTCGTGTCGTCCTTTTCAGCTCACTCCGGATGCGCTGCTGGTGGTGACGGTTTGATTGGAATGATGAAGAACTCTGGTGCGGCTGGGTTCGTAACGGACGGACCGCTTCGTGACTACAACGGCATCGTATCAGTGGGTTTACCGGTTTGGTGTACCGGCATTACCCCGGCATCGCCCCACATGTCGGGGCCAGGCGCGGTTGGTTTTCCAATCCAAATTGGCGCACAAGAAGTGGAAACCGGTGACATGATCGTGGCCGACCAAGATGGCGTTGTTGTCGTACCGTTCGAGCGATTGGATGAAGTGATCCAGAACCTCGAACGAATTAAGAGTGCCGAGCAGAAACAGGACGAACGAGTTGCCACAGGTCTACAGGCTCCAGAATGGGTGGAGCAGCTATTAGCAAGCGACCAAGCTATTTTTAGAGAGTAAGAACCCGTCGCGCATGCAGCGAGCCAAAAGTCGGCTTCGTCCGCATGCCGGTCGTTCACAGAATTTTACGGAACGACCGCACCGAGCCCAAAGCGGCCCCGCTGGAAATGCAGGAACTGAGCCGTTTCCGTTAAAGATTTATCCGGACGCGCAGCCCGATGATCCAAGGATCATCGTCGCTAAAGCCGGGATTGTTGATGTGCTGTAGGTCACCTGTGATGGCTATGTTGTCGGACACGTCGAAGCGATAAAATGCCTCCACTGTCGTTTGGGTGTCCAACGCGTTGTCGCTACGATCGGCAACTGTGATACCAAAGCCAAAGAGGTCGTCATAAAACCCGGGTCGCCATAGAACCCCTGCATTAACAGCGCGGTTGGCGATGGGTGCCGTGCCGTCAGACCAGCCCAATCGTCCGAAGACCATCAGTTCATTCTCAAAGGTGTGGTTGGCCGACAGCATCGCGCCTTTTGCTGAGGGAACGCCTGCATCGGTGCGCTCATCGACGTGAAACACACCAAGATGCACGTTGGTTAGGTATCGCTTGGAGGGCTCAGGCGTCCATCCGATTTCGCCGTAGGTGAAGAATTCAGAGCCGCCCGGGAACCAGTCAATATCGGTTAACGATCCGTTGGCGTCGCTGACAAGACCAAGCGCATAAACCTGATCGGTCAGAAAGCCGCCTCCCGCGATACCGAACCCAGGATCAGGAATTGGAAGAACTGGGCTGAACAGGATCGAGTAGTTCGAAAACGTTGTACGCGGATTCACATAGCCGAGAATGTCGCTGTAGTCGCCGGGATCGATCCGACCGGCAACAAAGCCTGCGCGTCCACCGGCCAAAGCCTGCGCCCAATAGGCAACGGACCTTCGCAACCGAGCTTTGCTAACTCCGAAATACACAACGAAACGGCCAGTTGCAGAGGTTGTATCGGCGGTGGCAACCAACCATTCATGTCGTCGACTAACCTGTTCAACGTCGCACTACAACTTTTCCGAACTGATCCCACGAGGACTTAATCTTCGAAGCGTTCATTTGGCTCGACCACATTTACTTGCTTCGGAACTTGGTCGGTGTCATTCCGGTCTGACTTCGGAAAAAGCGAGTGAAATGGGACTTGTCAGAATAGCCTAGCATCAGACCAATCTCCGCAATTGTCATCTGGTCTTCTTTGAGGTGCTCCTTGGCGACATCGATACGCAGCCGTTTGATTTCGCGCGGTAACGTTGTGCCTTGTTTTTGAAGCGCTTTCAGGAACCGTTCCGGCTGTATTCCCAGAAACCCGGCCACCATCTCCGGCCCCAAATCGGATTCATCCAGTTTGCCGCGCAAGACAGAGCGCAAAGCAGCCACCACAGTTACTTCTTCATCTTGTCGCGGTGAGGCCATCGGCTTGGCAGAGCCGTCAGAGACATGGTGCAAAAACAACCATTCCACAGGAAAACTAATTTGCATTCCGGGATCGGTTCCAAGGCCAACCTTGATCCCTTTGTAGTTGACAGGCAAACCATTGATGTATCTGCTTTCCCATCGCACACGCGAAGAGTCCCAGGAATCGCCGACGACGGTCTGCAATAGGCGTACATAGATTGCAGCACCAAATCCGGTTACCTGAACGGGTGGGACAGTTGGCTCCTGTTGTCTATCGATACGATAAGTCGCTTTGTCCGCTTCAATGATAAGGCCGTGCCTCACAGAATTGGACTCCTGAGGTACGAGTTCAACAAAGCGGGTAAAAAACTCGAACAGCGTCTTTGTAGTTCGCAGGGCTTGAGCGAACGGAGGCCATTCTTGTAGGTCAAATGACTCCCCCACATTCAGTCCAAGGTATCGATCCCCTGACACTTCTGAGAAGGCATTTACCAAGCCGTAGACCAACTCTGAGTGAACGAACACGGAGGGGTTAGTCAACAGTTCGGCTTTCAAGCCGACCTGATCCAATGCTGGTTGCGGATTGATCTTACGTTCGGTGAGATATTGCAGAAACGGAGCAGCTAAAGAGAGGCGAACAAAGCCCTCGCTATGCTCTCGGGAGGCGGAGTTGAAAGGCAAGCTCATAACCCTTGTTTGGATTAGCTTTAAGAAGTGGCCATTTTTGCAGTCACATTCGTACATCCTAATTCAAAAGGGGCAACCGAGCCAATGAATTCCGGACTATAGTTGGCAAAACATGAATATGAAGGGAGTACTTATGTCCGGCTTACGAATGTCTCTTTGCTCGACGGCAATTGTCGCGGCAGTTTTTTCTTTTTCGACGACCGCGCAGGCTCAGGATCAAGAAGAACCCCAAACGCTGTTTACCAACGTACATGTCTTCGACGGCGTCAATGAACAGCGGATCGAAAATGCAAGCGTTCTGGTTGAGGGCAACCTTATCAAGGTCGTCTCAACTGATGCGATCGATGCCCCCAATGCGGAGGTGATCGATGGCGGCGGTAGGACACTCACACCTGGCTTCATCGAGCTTCACGCACACCTCATGCTCATGGGACCGTCTATCGCTTCCATGGAAACGAACTCGACCTGGGAGGATTTTGGCATCCATGGAACCAGGATGGCCGAGATGTACCTGATGCAAGGATTTACGACTGTAAGAGATGCTGGCGGCGCCAACGGCGGTCTGCGGAGGGCCATCGACGCCGGACAGATCGTCGGTCCACGTCACTATGCGTCAGGCGCGTTCCTCGGGACACGCGGCGGCCACGCTGACTTCGCATCCTTCACCTCGCCGCCGGGAGGACAGACCAACTTCGGTAATCTGAACATGGCGCAACAGGTCAGCGGTGTCGATGATGTCTACTTGTATGGTCGTAATAACATGCGCATGGGGGCGACACAGCTGAAATTCATGCAGTCGGGTGGGGTGATCTCGGCCTTTGACCCATGGCAGTTGCTCGCCGGCTCCAAGGAAGAAATCGAAGCTGCCGTTCAGGTTGCCAACGAATACGGCACCTATGTCATGGCGCATTCTTATCGCAAGGAAGCAATCATGAACGCCCTTGAGGCCGGTGTAATGTCCATTGAACACGGCTTCTCCTTCGATTGCGAGATTGCCGAGATTATGAACGAGAAAGGGGCTTACATAACGACCAACCTCACGGCTTTTGATCCGGGTTTGTTGGATATCCCATCGGTCAAGAACGAGCCCAAGAGCCTCGCGAAAGCGATATCGGCGTCCGCGACTTTCGCGAACTACATTCCGAATATGAAGGAATGCCCGGTAAAACGCGGCTTTCAGACCGATTGCGTGGGATCAGTGGAAGCCTGCAACATCCAGATTGCTTATGAAAAACATCTCAATAACGAGTTCTTCGGACCGTACCAGTCGATGGTGACGCTTACGTCAATCGGCGGTGAGGTCGTAGCATTGTCAGGCGATTTCTCGAACCCTTACACGGCTGGCAAGCTCGGTGTGATCGAGGAAGGCGCCTATGCGGATATCCTGCTGATCGACGGTAATCCGCTCGAAGATTTCTCGGTGGTTGGTACGGGTGATCAATGGTTTGGGGCCGACCCGAGGCCTGAAAGCCCAGAAACAATCCGCCTGATCATGAAGGACGGTGTAATCTACAAGAACACACTGGATTGAGCTGTCTAAATAGCCGGAGAGTATTTATGCACTATTGGTTTCGCTCCGTAGTACTCGCAGGGATGGTTTGGTGTGGTCATCCTGTCATGGCGACGCCAGGAGCCGCGTTGGACTGGTCTGACTTGCCTGACCCGTCCGCGCAGGTCTTTGAAGACCCTTATCGTGAACTTAGCGCCGAACAATTCGACGATGTCCTTTACGTCGTACGGCTGCGCGGCAGGTTACAGCAGGATAGTGGCAGCGAAGAAGAGAGGCAGAAAAGGCGGGAGCTTCTGACCGAGACTGAGGATGCCTTGGCGGCTGATGGGATTGATGTCGACTGGCTACTCGATCAGCGGAAGGTTGTAACGGAACGTCGAAGAAAGGCTGGCACGAACGGAAATCCGCAACTCGACGGTCAGACAGTCACTTTGGCGGGCTTTGCCATTCCTGCCCCGAGTGATCCGGACGGTCGGCCTGTGGCATATTTGGTGCCAGAACGTGGGATGTGCAGTCACATGCCTCCACCTCCGCCCAACCAGATGATCCGTGTGCGGTTGAATGGGGACTGGGCGCCCAGCTATTTCCATGAACCTGTTCGACTGACGGGTATGCTGACTATCGATCCTTCTGTTCAGAACATGATGGTTGTGGATGGCCTCATGCCAATGAATGCGACTTTCCAGTTGGAAACGGAACGTGTCGAAACGCTGGAAACCGAGACAGACAGGCTGGAATGGCAGCAGCGCGCCGCTGATCGCATCCGGGCGGCGGGAAATCGCAAGACCGGCGGGGCAAGGGCGTCTGAATGATAAGGCTTCTGGTTGCCGCTTTGAGCATAGCCTTCGCTGGCGCCGCGTCGGCTCAGGGACTATCCGGTCCATCTTCGGTCGAAGCTGATCTAGAGCCCGGAGATGGCCTGACCGACCCACAATACCGTTCCGATTTTCCGCGCAACATCGCGCCGGGTTGGTTTGAGTGGAAAGACCGGCTGGCTGAGGGTGGGTTTCGGTTCAACATTGATTACTTGGCGTTGGGCCAAACCACGAACGCTGATCTGGGAACCGGCGAAGCGGCCAGCGGCATCGCTCGTTTCTACGGGAGTTGGCAGGCAACTGAACGGGGGTCTCTGACATTCAAGATCGAAGACAGGCACAGTTATACTGACGTTGCTCCGCAGTTTCTCGGGCTGGATGGCGGAGCCCTTTCAATCACGGGAACAGCCTTCAATGACAACGGTTTGCTTCTGACCAATTTGTTCTGGACCCAAAGGGCTGAGAATGGGTCGTGGACGCTGCAAGTCGGCCAGATTGATGTAACGGACTTTGTGGATATCTACGGGTTGGTAAGCCCCTACAGTGGTTTTCAAAACCTGTCTTTCAATACCAATCCGACAATCAACACGCCCAACCAAGGCCTTGGTATTGCCGGTGGGGTAAAGCTGAGCGAGAACCTCTACGCCGTTGCCAGCGTATCAGACGCAAACGCCGACCCGTCCGATCCAAACTTTGATGTGTTTAGCGACGGCAATCTCTTCAAGTCGCTCGAACTTGGGTACACGTCCGGCTTTGATCGCATCTACTTCGACAATATCCATCTGACCCTCTGGCATGCGGATGCGGCTGACGATGGCAGTCGAGCAGAAGATTACGGCGCAGCGTTTTCCGCCGCATGGTTTGTTGACAATAAATGGATGCCGTTCTTCCGTGCAGGGGCCTCGAAGGGGACCGCAGCGCTTTATGAACGGTCGATTTCTGCCGGTCTCGGTTACTATGGTCGCAACACCGATTTGGCCGGTCTGGGCCTAAACTGGGCCGAAGCAAGAGGCATAGATGGCGATCAGTTCACGCTTGAAGCTTTCTACCGCTTTTCAATCTCACCCGGACTGCAGATCACGCCATCGGTACAATTCATTTCCGACCCGCTTCTAAATCCCGATCAGGACCGGATTACCCTGTTCAGTCTAAGAACCCGGATCGTTTTCTAATGCGGGGTGAAGGCAGTCTCTAAGGGGTGTGCCAAAGGGCAACTAAAAGAGATCAAGCGCGTGCCGGAATTTTCAACGCCAGTCGAATGAAGTTGGGAAGCAAAGGAACGGTCTTGTCAGAAGAACTTTGCTTGAGCGGGGCTGGGCGGTTGCATAGCCTTCGGACATGACCAAACCAGCCTCATTCAAATACTTTAAGACTAGTCCCGAGATCATCCGCCTGGCGGTGATGCTGTATATTCGGTTTCCGCTCTCGCTTCGGAATGTCGAAGATCTGCTGCACGAGCGTGGGATCGATATCAGCCATGAAACCGTCCGCTACTGGTGGAACAGGTTCGGCCCAATGTTTGCTTCTGAGATTAGACGCAAACGGGTCCAGCAACTTCGTGCATTCTCGAAATGGAAGTGGCATGTGGACGAAGTCTTCGTGAAGGTGAACGGCAAACGTCACTATCTCTGGCGTGCCGTCGATCACGAAGGCGAGGTGCTGGAAGCCGTCGTCACGAAACGCCGAAACAAAGCTGCAGCACTGAAATTCCTCAGGAAATTGATGAAGCGGCACGGTTGCGCCGAAGAGATCGTCACGGATCGTTTCGCATCCTACAAGGCGGCGCTCAGAGATTTGGGTGCACTGGAAAAACAACAGACGGGCAGGTGGCTCAATAACCGAGTTGAAAACTCGCACCTGCCGTTTCGACGACTCGAACGCGCCATGCAACGTTTCCGGCGTATGCGAAGTTTGCAGAAATTCGCCTTCGTCCATTCCTCAGTCTACAACCATTTCAACCAGGAAAGATCGCTCGCCAGCAGAGACACCTACAAGCTGACACGCACCGCCGCTCTTGCCGAGTGGCGCGAACTTGGCGCGGGATAAAGGACAGCCCTACTGGCCTACCAGAGACTGGTTCGAATTCGTCTGACAGCACCCGTCGTGAAGCAGGGTGATGACTACGTGATATCTGGAGCTTTGCTGCAATTCTCATCAGAGGCAACCGAGCTGCTGCTCGACGGCCTCCGTCATACGCTGGAGCTTGGCCCACGCCAGACACTCAATCTGACCGAAGATCAAAAACGCGGTTGTGCGCCGCTCTTCGCGAATGCCTGGCTGTTCGCGGAATTGCCAAAGGTTCTTGCTCCCGAACTGCCGACGTTGACCAATAACAATGGGGACCCCTTGGAATTCCATGATCTGCGGTTTCCGTTCGCGGCCGGTGTTCTGCAGAAAGATGTAAAATCTCGCCTCGCCCGGCATCCGGAGCTTTTAACTGACGGACAGAAGGCGTGGAGTTGGGTGACCCCGGAACCGGCAACCTACGGCGGTCCTAAGGGTGCATTAGCTATGCACACGACGAAGGCCGGCCAGACGGTCCTTGGATATCTGGAATTGAAGGGCAAGGCACTGATCCTGTCGGTCAACTCGGCTGAACGCGCAGTGACCGGGCGCAAGATGCTGATGAGCGCACTCGACGGATTGGTGAAGGCACCGTTGACGTCAATCCAAACTGCCGAAAAGGCCATGGCAGAGCACCAGGAAATTCCATCCGACGAAGTCCCACCAGATATCGCCAGACAAATTACCCATGAAACTCTCAATCGGCACTATCGGGAAACTCTGGACAAGCCGGTTCCGGCACTTGCAGACAAAACACCGCGGCAGGCCGTGCGCGGTGCCGCTGGTCGTAAAAAGGTCATCGCCTGGCTAAAACACATTGAGAACGCGAGTGCGCGCCAGCCCGGAAGTCCAATGGCAGAGTACGATTTCCGCTGGATGTGGGAAGAACTTGGCCTTTTGGACGAGCGGGTATGAAAAGTCTTCCTTTGCTGGAGGTGGCATCGACACAACTTTGTTTTTGAGGCGGGGCAGTGAATGCAGCAAAACCTGGCGCCAAGGAATATCGGCGTTTGACGGACCACCAGGCTTTGGTCATTCGTTTTTTTGCCAGTCGTAAATAATTGGTGCGCGCATCGCTGCGGTCGTATGAAGACACGTCAACTCTTGCTGAACAGCCGGGCCAGAGCGGCCTGCGCTTCTGCAAGGCCTGCTTCCGTCAGAACAAGGGATTTGGCCCGACCGGAGGGGTTTTCTATCAGGCCTTTCTCAAACAACCTGTCCGTGATCGCCCAATCGACCCCTTTCCAGACCCGGCGTCCATCATGCAGTGTAAGGCTCAGAATTGCGAGTGCGGCAGCATCCAGTTTATCTGTGTCCAGTTCCATCTTTCTAACTCAGGCAGGTTTTCCGTTCGAATTCCATCTGACCATGTAGAACCTGATGCTAGACACGCGTCAATTATCCCCTGTCTACCAACGCTGGACTCAAATTTCCGCTCAGAACGTCTGCATTATTCGGAAACGGACATTCTTGAATTTTGCCGCTACGACCGAGTTGCGGACCAAACAGACAATCAAAAGGATAGAGAAATCGTGAGGAACGCGGCGTACCCTTCGGTCCGATTTTTGGTTTCAAACTCGTCATAGGCACGGAGGCTGGCGTAGACGGGACGGCCTCCAATTTCGCCGCTGTAAGCAATCTGAGGTCCAATTCCGTACGTCTCTGATCTGAAGCCGTCCAAAATATCTAGGGCTCCTTCGTCATCAGATACTTGTTTGTAGGCGAAACCGACCGCGCCGATCTGCCATTTTTCTGAGACAAACTTGGAAACTGCCCAATCAAGATGAACGGCTTCGCCGCTCGTGTAATCGGTGTCGGGGTTTTCGAAGTTGTAGGTCAAACCGAGCGTGGCCGATGCTTCCCAGCCTGTGTCCGGATTGAAATATGTATACGCGCCGCCCACGTCTATTGCAGCATGGCCGATGCCGGTATTCGCAAGACGATCTGGGTCATAAGACCCCACGGGGATCGCGCCCGTCAAATAGGTCATCCAGTTGTTGACGCCATTGTTCCAAAAAACCTGAGCTGTCGGGTACAGGTCGCCAAATCCGGTCAGATCGTCTGATAAATCAGCGGGAAACGGACCCAATGCAACATCAGCGGAAACGTCACTTTTTGCGACGATTGCAGCCAACGAAAATGCCACCCGACCACCCCAGACTTCAGTATCCGGGCTATAAGTCGGAATGATGAACTGACCTAAGTACCGTGCATCTACCCCGAACAAGACATCTCTGCCCTTCTCGATCAATTGATCGCCAGGTGCGCCACCCGAATAGTAATAGGTGACCAGCGGCATGGAGAAGCCCGGTTCAGGTGGAATTGCGGCAAAACTAGCGTATTGCCCCGGCAACCAAAAGCTAACGCCCCCTTCGTCGGCTGCCGAGTGGTTGCCACAAGCAATTGCTAGGAGCAGGCCAAAGATGACGCCTTTCGCAACTGTCCACTCAGAACGCGGCGACGGAACGAGAGTTACTTTCCGCATCACTGCGCCGGAGGCTCGTACGGGTCGGGCTGTCCCGGTGGAATGGCTGGGTAGGTTTCAAACGTGGCTAAGTGCTCGCCAACGATTGGGGCGGCCTGCTCAGCGACCCAAGTGTGTGGCAGAAGCACATCTTTTAATTCGCCCGGATCATTGATCAGATCATAAACCCGAGGCGTCGAGTAATTTACCGTATTCTGCCAAGTACTTTCGTTTTCCTTGGACACCAGTTTCCAGTTCCGCCACTTCACGCCGTAGATTTCCGAGCCCATATACACGATCACGCTTTCGCGGTTCGACTTGTCTTGCTCACCAAGGATAAACGCGGATTGATCGATGCCGTCAAAGGCACGGTCATCGGGAACTCTCCCGCCGACTATCGCGGCCAGTGTCGGATACAGGTCCATCTGATGAACAATCTCGTTGCTGGCACTGCCCGCAGGTATACGACCGGGCCAACGGATAGCGAATGGCACACGCAGGCTTCCTTCAAATGGTGTGAAGAGTGTTCCACGCCACGGGCCTGCACTTCCCTGTGCGTGATCCTGTGGAGCGATATCGTTGCCCCCCTTTGCCGCCGCTTCTGGTCCATTGTCTGCGGTAAAAATCACAATAGTGTTTTCGCGAATACCGTTGCTGTCTACGGCTTCCAGAACGCGCCCGATGTATGTGTCCGTCTGTCTTAGAAGGTCTGCAAACAGACCCATTCCGGTTGACCCGTCAAAATCAGGATGTGCAATGGAGGGTGTGTGCATGTTCGTCATTGCCAGATAGATAAAGAACGGGGCCTCGTCTTCTGCTTTGCGGTTGATAAAGTCGATTGCTTTATCAGTCAGATCAGCATCGATCAGAGCGCGATATTCCAAGTCATATACGCGGGCGACCGACGCGGCTTCACCAGCAACCCCTTCCATGACATGAGGTGGCTCAAGGCCCAGTGCCTGCCAGCGGGCCGACGATGTCCACATCGTTTGGTCGGTGCTTTCGACGCCGTAGAACTCGTCAAATCCTTGATCTTTGGGATAACGACCT
This sequence comes from Ruegeria sp. YKSD179, assembly GCF_059612885.1. Classification (NCBI taxonomy): domain Bacteria; kingdom Pseudomonadati; phylum Pseudomonadota; class Alphaproteobacteria; order Rhodobacterales; family Roseobacteraceae; genus Ruegeria; species Ruegeria sp. YKSD179. The sequence continues at coordinate 28,582 of NZ_JBXWRL010000009.1, forward strand.
TCGCTCCATCCCAGATGCCACTTGCCGTACATTGCCGTGTTATAACCGACGGCCTTGAGCATTTCCGCCATGGTGACTTCCCACTGGGTCAAGCCGTAGACGCCACCACCACCGGGGATCGTGTGGTTTCCGGAGCGAATGCCATAACGGCCTGTCATCAGAGCAGCCCGTGACGGCGTACACTGGGCTTCGACGTTGAAGTTCGTTAGACGCATCCCCTCTTCTGCGAGGGCATCCATGGCTGGTGTCGCGGCTCCGCGGATGATGCCACCCCCGTTAAAGCCCGGCTCTCCCCAACCGAAGTTGTCGAGATTGATCAATACGATGTTGGGCTTCTCTTGAGCACAAGCCGCCCCGCTCGCGCCAAGTAGCAGCGCCAAGAAAACCACCCGAAGGGTTCCGATCATAATCAGCTCCGATGCAATGCTTAAGAAACGCTTGGCGACACGGTAAGCGATATCCGGATTGCACCTTGAACCATTATCCGCCAAACTAAAAAAAAATTTGGAACGCCCGCCGAATGACAAACGCCCCGCCTATGACTGTTGCCGAAGTGATGGGCAATATTCCGGAAATCGTTGGCGGCGCTTTGGGTTCGAAGCCACTTGCTCGCTGTTTCTCTGACGCTGGACTATCATCAGATATGCCATCTCAAGAAGGAAATTACATTCCGCAAATAGCCATTGACCGTTTCCTTCACAGCGCCGCGCGTCAATCCGGCGATGAGTTCTTCGGAGCCAATATTGCGAAGCATGTGTCGGTGAGAGATTATGGCGTTTGGGGAGACTACGTGTTGGAGGCACCAACCCTGTATTCGGCGCTGATACGGGCGACGAGCGTCATTCATCTCCACGCTGACAACGATACGCTGACACTGCAAAGACGCACAAACGCGCTGCGGTTCGAATATGGGTTCGGGGAGCGCGGCGGCAAAGGTTACAATCAGATTGCTATGGCCTCGCTTGGGGCCCTCTTGAGCATTCCACGACATTACCTTGGCAAGGCGTGGCAACCGGTCTCCATCGGTCTGAATTTAGGGGACCGCCGTGCCGCCAAAGGCTTGGAGAGAAAATTCATGAGTCGAATGCGTACAAACGATACGGCCATAGCGATTGAAATAGCGAATGCCGATTTGCTGAAATCCAATCCAGTTGAAGACCTCGGAAAGACAACCCGTGAAGACGTGGTGCGAGCCTGCAGAGGAGGCCCTCCGAAAGGGATCGTCTCAATAGTTGAACAGCTCCTCCTGCAAAGGATGGGAACGGGCAGTACAAGGCTTGAAGACATGGCCAAAGCACTTGACGTAAGCACTAGGACTTTGCAGCGGCAGTTGGATCGCGAAGGTGTGGACTTCAGGTCGCTGTCGAGATCAGTACGTATGAGGCGCGCAGCAGAATTGCTCAAAGGGAGCGAATTGACGATCTCAGTGATTGCAAACCTGCTTGAATACTCAACGGCCAGCCATTTTGCACGTGCTTTCCGGCAGTCTTTCGGAGTCGCACCCGAGGAGTACCGCAGTCTTGGTGTTCAATAAGACGAGCGCCAACTTTGGGCTCATTACCGCCATTCGCTGCTCTGCGCCTTAACAGCCGCTTTTGTCCGTTTAGCCGACGTCTTCCTCAGATTCTTCGATGCCCAGAAATGCTGTAAACTGTCCGGGATAGTAGTGATTGAGGGTGGCACCCAATTTGAGCAATATGAGTTGTTGCTCATGGGACAGGCTATCATCGAAGTTCTTGAAGTTCGGATTATCCAACACCCATTCGTGCAGAAATCGTTCGTATTGGTGCCTGAGCTCGGCCAGTTCGGCATCCTTCTTTTCAAACAACCCCATCAAATAGCGTTGCTGCGAGACCCTGCCCTTCATCGCGCTCTCGAAGATCTTGTTCAAAAGCGCTGCCCGGCGATCCAGCGTCTCGGGCTGTCCGTTGACCATCAGCTCGACCTGCGTGTTGGCAAAGTGTTGAACATCGGACGGGCTGTAGTTCTTGAACCTCTTTTTGCGTGGTCGTCCTTTCGGATTTGGGCAATGACCCTTGCGCCAACGGCCGCGGGCGTCCCGGTTCAGATCTGCCGGTTTAGAGCCCACTTCGGGCCCGTTTTCATCTTCTTCAAGCATCATTAAACCTTTCGCTTGATGGTTGGATGTCAGCAGGCTGGCTCGGCGTCCGTCGCGGACGGTGCCTGCACCTCGGCCTCGTGTTCGGAAGCCTTTGTTGCATACCGCGTGCCCGTTTCAGCGCACCGCGCATGCTTGCCAGTCAAGTTTTGCCATCGACGGATGATTGTGTCGCAATATGCCGGGTCCAGCTCCAAGAGCCGAGCGCGACGGCCGGTCTTTTCGGCAGCGATCAGGGTCGTGCCTGACCCGCCAAAAGGATCCAGCACAATCTGACGCTGCTTGGAGCAGTCCTTGATGGCATCCGCAACCAGCGCAACAGGCTTGACGGTGGGATGCATGGCCAGGGCCGCGTCGCGGTCTTCGCCGAAGCTGTTAACGCCAGGGTATTCCCAGACATTGGTCCGGTAGCGACCAGTTTGGCCAAGCTCAAATGTATTGATGTGCGGCGCCGTCCCGCGCTTGAAGACAAAGACCAACTCATGTCGCGACCGATAGAATGTACCCATGCCACCGTTTGACTTGGCCCAGACACAGAGATTCTTGAGCTCGTCATAAACACTGTGCCCGGCCGCCAGGGTCTCGCCCATGTGCCGCCAATCCATGCAGATAAAATGGATCGAACCATCAGCGGAATGGGCCGCCATGTGCCCGAAGACGGTGGCCAGGAAGGCCTGGAACGCCTCTGATGACATCTCGCCCGATGCCATCGGGAACTCGCGATGCCGCGCCTTTCCAAGGCCAGACACATGCCCGGCAATGGGGACGTTGTAGGGCGGATCGGTAAAGATCAGTGAGGCGACATCGTCGCCGAGAAGCCGTTCATAGGAGGTAGGGCACGTCGCGTCCGCGCAAAGCAGACGATGTGATCCAAGTTCCCAGAGATCGCCGACACGGGTGACAACGGCATCCTCCTCGGGCGCCGGCGGGATCTCGTCATCGCGCCCAGGATCAGCTGCCTGACCAGTCGCCTGCTCCTCGAGGATCAGATCCACCTCTGCAAGGTCGAAACCCGTCAACTCAACAGAGAAGTCTACGTCGATAAGCCCCTGGAGTTCGATCGCGAGGATTTCCCGGTCCCAACCGGCCTCTTCTGCGAGACGATTGTCCGCAAGGATGTAGGCACGCTTTTCTGCTTCGCTCAAATGCTCGACGCGCAGTGTGGGAACCTCTGTCCAGCCAAGAGATTTGGCCGCTTCAACGCGGCCGTGACCGGCGATGATCCCATTGTCCACATCGACAAGCACCGGGTTCACGAAGCCAAAGCGTTCGATCGACGCCGCGATCTTGCGGATTTGTCGCTTTGAATGCGTCCGTGCCTGCCTATCATGCGGCTTCAGGCGCGCGATTGGCAGTGTCGCTGTTCCCTTCAGGGCTCTGACGGGCGCCTCTGGATCGATTGTCTCAAGTCTAACAGCACTCATTTATTTAACCTCGATAGGGGTTGATTTGGGCTATACTTTGGGACCGGAATGGATCATTGCTCACGCCTTAAGCCTTTGGGCGCCCGCGCCGGATGCTTGGGGCTTGTTCGAGGAAGGCCGAGACTGCCTGGGCCGTTGCAGTCAGTTCCAGGACGGTGACGACCCGGCGGCGATTTGGCATCGCGTCGCTCAGAACTGCACTCAGCGCTTCGATCCCGTCGCAAAAGTCGGGCTCAAGGAACAGGGGCGTCTTTTGCGCACGGGCCCTGGCCTGCGGCACGATCTCCCGCAGCTCGATCTTACTCAAAACGACGAACTGGCGGGCATCCAGGTATCTCCTGCCGTCCGCTCCGAATGTCGGGCGGGAGGGGTCGACCTCGGGTTTATACCTTTGGCGGGCGTGAAGCGACGGGCGTTCAACAAGCCCAGGCAGGCGCGCCTCGAGCTCGGGCCGAAGGTATCGCATCAGAAAGACGATCTCTGATTGCTTGAACCCGGCATCGAGCAAGTCCAGTCCAATCGCCAAACAGAACACGTCGATCGAAGTATAGGCGGCTTCCGCACCACTCTCTTCCGGCGGCGCCACAAAGGACCATCGCACAGGCGGCGGATCCGAGGCCTCAGCAAAATCGTGCTCGCGATCCACATCAAGAAGACGTTTCACCCTTGTGCGGAAGACCTTTGGTACGTCGTCTGACGCACTACGCCCGACCGTGAAGCTCTTCCACAGCGCCCACTCGGCTTGTCCGCGACCGAAGGTTTGGTTTGACATTGGCGCACCCAAATCAACTTGACTTAGGGTCAAATTAATATTCGCGCCTCGACAAGTCAACCCCTATTGGGGTCATATTATGGCTTGCCGCTGAATCAACCGCGTGTACCGACCCTGATTTGCTCCTGATTTCCAAGCCCCCTACCCTGTAGATCACGTGTTTTACACGTGTTTCTGGCGTGTTTTCCAAAGTGCCCTGAATTCGACTAAACCACGGAAACCGTGGCACAATATCGGAGAACTCCGACAAAAGAGCTGATCCAAAACACCAAAAACCGTGAAAAACAGGTAAATCTGGCCAAAAACAGCGGAAGTGCCCAGTCTTTCCCGCGACCTTCGCTGAGACCGGTTCGCTCTGGACTGCGTCCACCACCATTTCACAACCTTAATATCCAAAAGTAATAGTTTCTTCAAAAACTTGATGGTTTGGTTTCATAAAGGCCGAGCAACACGCGCATCACGCGGCCGCGTTTCTCGTCCTATTGACACGTTCGAACCAGGCCACAATTGCGTCCACGTTAGGCTCAAGCGCTTGTGCTGCACCATCAGTAAAATCTTTGAACTTTTCCTCGTTCAAACCGTTTACTCCGACCAATACCGGAATGTCCTGAGCTAGGGCCTCACCAATCACAGGTCGAAATCCGCGACCGTCGGATTCATGTTTTCCAAACTTGTTGATTATCAACAACTGTGGACCATCCGACAGTGAAGCCGTTACATACCCGACAGCCTCCTCAAGAGCAGCTGGATCCAGACGACACCCCCGCGACATCGTGCCCAGCGATTGTGAAATGCGGATCGTCGCGCCATCGGGCAGAACCCGCAGGTCCATGTCGCATTTTGTGTCGTCCGCGCATTCGGTGTTTGTCTGCACTACTCCTGAAAGTTGGGCGCCCTGGGCCAATAGTCTTTCTGCCACAGCACTGAGCAGCCTGTCAGTTGCTCCGCGATCAGTAGTGGTCACATAGGCCAAGTGCATTTGGTTGTCCTCTTAGTGCAGCATTCCAGCAATCCAGATAGCACGCATAGGCGTGCTCGGCCACTCCCCCAAGCTAAAGCAAAGTCGTTCAACTGAAAAAAGGTTCGTGCAAACCCCAGAAAATGCAGTGGAAAAAGGCGGGCCAAGCAAGCTTTGGCTCTGGTCCAAAGTTGAGGTTTTCGCAGAGGAAGACACCGCCACTAGCATTCATTTCAACGACGCGTCGATGGTCGTTGGACATCTTGCCAAACAAATGCATCAGCTAACAAACCGAACAGAATAACAAACAATGAGCTTCTATTGATCAGAATGTTAGTGCGTGGTCACACTGTTACCGATGGGGGAAATAGTTTACATAGGGTATGCCGACCCATCACACCTACTAGCGATCCACGCGTCTGGTACCCGTTGGTACGATGCAGCTGAGCACATGGGTCACTATGGAAGCTAGCAAGTCGTCCCAACCTGCCGCGGTCATATAAGAACAGAATGAGGCTTAGTTCAGAGTACGGCGTTCAGGCAATCTTTGCACCAAATAACGTGCTTGGAAGGGCGGATTTATCGCCGGACCAAGCTCTCAAAGCCCAAGAGCCTGACGCCGTTCTTCAGCAAAACCCTGTACTATTCGGTCGGCCACCAGCGCTAGAATCGCCATCGCTGCGCCAGCCGATATCCCCAACCCGACATCCGCCTGGCCCAGCGCCAAATAGATTGACTGGCCCAACCCCGTGGTACCGATCAAAGCTGCAATAACCAACATGGCAAACGCGTATAGAATGGTCTGATTCAGCCCCAATAGGATCGTAGGCGCGGCATAGGGTGCTCTTACGTCGCGCATGATTTGCCAATCGGTTGCACCACTTGAAATGGCGGCCTCCATCATTTCGTCTGGCGTGTTGACCAACCCGTGGCGAGTATAGCGTATCATCGGCACAATCGCGTATGCGCAGATCGCCAGAAAAGCCGAGAATTCACCAATTTGAAATACCATGAGAACCGGAATCAGGAACACGAACAAAGGAATTGTTTGCAGCATATCGCAGATCGGACGGACAATCTTCCAGATGGGTTCCCACACCGCACAAGCCAGACCGATCAGACCGCCAAAAACCGCACAGAAGAAAACCGCCGCCCCGCTGAGGTAGAGCGACAACAGCGCCCTTTCCCACAAACCCGACACGAGGATCGTGCTTAGTAACGCAACCACCAATACCGCAAGACGCGAACCGCCAGCAACCCAACCAAGCGCTGCGGCACCGGTCAATACAAAGGGCCAAGGTAAGTTCGAAACACCGGTCTCGAGCATCCCAATCAGGATAAGCGCCAATAACCCACCTGTCAGATGACCGCGCCAAGCAAAAACCAATGCTATTACAGCTCCAAAGACATACAGGCCATAGCTCATCTGAGCGGTCCACTGAAAGCCCCAGGTAAACGGCAGCACGGCCTGATCCAAACCAATCCGAAGCGGTAACAGAACATAAAACAATGAGTTGTTTTTTAGAGCGTCCAGCCAAGGACCATTATTCTGGGTGAACGTCGTCAATCCATTATCCACCGCTTGCGCAACCGGATCCAAAAGGGTCAAATCTGCCGGATTTGGAAGCCTCGCCCAGAAAACGGCCGTGAACGCCGCTGCAAAAGCCAGCATTGCCCAACCGACCTTTTGGTCGTACCGCTTACGCTCGGTCGCAAGGGTTCCACTCATCCGGTCGATTACCACCGCAAAAACTACAATGACCAAACCGGCCAGTAGCGACTCGCCGAACTGAGCCTTGCGCATGGTCAGCAGAACCTCCCAACCAATGTCGTTGAAGCCGCCAATCACGGCGGCAATAATCACCATCGAGAGTGCGGCCATCAGACATTGGTTCACGCCGACCATAATCTGAGTTGCAGCGGCGGGGATTTCGACCTGAAACAGCTGTTGGAAGCGTGTGCCACCTGACATAATGGCGGCTTCTTTTATTTCCGGATCAACTCGCTCGAGCCCAAGCATTACATTGCGAGCCATAGGAGGTGCAGCATATATGGCTGAAGCGATTAATCCGACAACCGGCCCGAATCCGAACAGTAATAAAAGCGGTGTCAGATAGGCAAATGTCGGCACGGTTTGCATTACGTCCAGCACCGCCTGAACAAATGACTTCACCTTTGGCACCTCGTTAGCGAGAATCCCGATTGCTCCACCCAGTATCAATGCAACTGGAACTGAAACGGCCACCAATGCCAGTGTGTTCATGCTTTCGGCCCAATATCCTGACGCCAAAACAAAGCTGAGACCCAAAAAGCCAAGTGCAGCCATCGGCAAGCCACCCAAATACCAACCCATCGCGGTTACAAGGCCTATCAGAATGGGCCAAGGAGTGTTGCTCAACACGAAATTGGCCCAGTTCATCGGATACGCCATTACGTCGGAAAACAGACGTGCAAAAGGTTTGATTGCATTTAGCGACCAGTCGAGAAAATTCCCAACCCATTGTGTAGCCGGCAATTCCCAGGCGGCTGGCCACTGGATCAACCAAGGCGCAACTCCTTCCAGAACAAGACAAACTGCACCAACGATTACAGTGATCAATGCCGCCTTCGCTCCGGCCGTCAAACGCGCGGAATCTTGTGCTGGAACATCCGTCAAAACTGTCATGTTTCGTCCACTTGCAAAGCAGCGGCTAAATCAGACGGATGTACCGTACCAACAACTTTGCCGGTGTCATCCCTGACCGGAACGGGTTCGTAAAGTTCCATGCAGTGCGCCAACGCCGCGTCAAGCGTCATCGCTGTGGTCAAACCCGGATCATCGGGGCCCGTTTCACTGCCTCTGTCGCGCATAACTGACCCAACTTTGGCGTGTTGGCCCTTTGCCACGTCCTTGGAAAACTCACGCACATAGTCGTCTACTGGGCGCAGAACTATGTCTGATGGCGTACCAATTTGAACAATTTTTCCATCGCGCATGATGGCTATTCGGTCAGCCAGCTTTAGCGCTTCGGCGATGTCATGCGTTATGAAAACAATGGATTTTTTCAAGGTCGCCTGAATGCGCAGAAATTCATCCTGCAACTGGCGGCGGATCAGCGGGTCAAGCGCCGAAAAAGGCTCATCCAGAAACCAGATGTCTGGGTTCACAGCCAAAGAGCGCGCGATACCCACGCGCTGACGCTGACCACCAGAAAGCTGCCGAGGGAAACTATCTTCGCGCCCCTCGAGGCCGACGAGAGAAATGACTTCTTGAGCGCGGGCAAGACGTTCCTTGCGGCCCACACCCTGAACCCGCAGGGGATACGCTACGTTTTCGGCAACGGTCATGTGTGGAAACAAGCCAAAGTGTTGAAACACCATCCCCAGCTTTTTCCGCCGAAGATCGGTCAACGCCTTCTTCGAGGCGCCTACCACGTTTTCGCCTTCTACACGGATTTCGCCGCCTGTTCCCGGCAAAAGCTGCGAAATGCAACGGATAAGAGTGGATTTGCCCGAACCGCTGAGCCCCATGATGACGAACAACTCGCCGTCGCGGACTTCAAAGTTGGCATCTTGCACGGCGGGTATGAAACCTGCATCGCGCAGGTCAGTTGCGGCCTTATCGGCATCATCCCCTGACCGAGACAGCGCTTCGGTCAGGGCTTTTTCAGCGCCTTGGCCAAAAACCTGCCAGAGATTCCGGCAGGCAATAGCTGGCGTATTCGTGTCAGTCACTTAAGTGAACTCACTGCGTTGCCGCGTCTACGACCGGACGCCATTTATCTTCATTTTCGGCCATCCAAGCGGCAACAACCTCTTCGACGGATCCACCGTCAACGTCAATTGCACCCATCATAGGCTGCTGATCTTCGACTGCCAGTTGATAGTTCGACAGGATTTCATAAGCAGCTGGCCATTTGTCAGCCATTCCGCTCCAACCTGCTTTGAAAATGCGTGAAGGTGCGAAGTCACAGTCATTCACAGCATTAGGGTTCGGTCCCCACGCAGGATCATTAAAGCAGGCCTCTTCACCCACCGGCAGGTCGACGAACTGAACATCATATGCAGACATTGCCCAATGTGGTTGCCAAAAGGTAATCAGAAGGGGAGATTTCCGCTCGGTCGACGCGCGGAGTTCCGCGATCAATGCACCTTCGGAGCCCGCTGGAACAGCCTTGAAAGGCAGATCGAGCCCGGTCATGCGATCCGCACCTGGGGTACCCCAGTCAGCCGGATAGTCAACCAAACGACCGCCTGGCAGCGTGTCGGCAGTAGCAAAAACTTGCGCGCATTCCTTCAACGCTTCCCAAGCTGGCAGACCCGGGCAAAGTTCGGCTACATGCGCGGGATATGCGATGCCTTCCTTGGCATCCAGACCCAAATCACCCAGTTCAACAACGCCGCCTGCATCAACTTTTTTCGCATAATCGTCTGAAACGTTTGACGACCAGATTTCCATGGCGCCGTGGACTTCACCATCGGACATGGCCTGGTACATATTCATATAGCCCGCAGTAACATATTCGACGTTATATCCTGCAGCCTTGAGCATCTCACCCGCTACATGGGTCGAGATATGTTGACCGGTCCATTCATTGATCGCCAGTTTGATCGGTTCATCGACGGCGCCCATATCCGCTGCTGCAGCAGTGCTTGCCACAGTCATTGCCAAAAGGCCTACACCAAGTTTTTTCATGGAATATTCTCCCTGTCTTTTTTGATTGCCCCATGTGGCGAATTGTTCGCCCCAATGGCTTCACTTGCAGAAACTGTAAAGCAGAATGCACGAGTTAGTTCGGATGCAAAAGAGTGCACATAACAGTGTTATCGAATTTGTTGATCGATCAATCCAGCGAAACACCCCCACTCATAAGAACATCGCCCAAAGCTTCTGGTCAATTAACGGCGCTAGACTGCGGGAAATTGATTGACCAGTCAATTACAAAAGTGTGGGTCTGTGGTTCGATAAAACAAGCGACACCTTAGTTCCCGGGCTAAACAGGAAATAGGAACTTGAATACGTGAACAAAATGGCAACACTTGATGCAAGGAGGGTACGAGACATGCTTCATTTTGATGATATTTACAAACTGGCCGCAAACCATCACGGCGGCTCGGACGCATTGGAAAGTAAGTTAGACAAGCCAAAGCCCTTGGCCGAACTGGTCGCCATGCCGGACGACCGTTGGCTTGCAACAATTACAAAGACGATCTTTCAGGCTGGGTTCAACTGGAAAGTTATCGAATCCAAGTGGGACGGGTTCGAGACCGCGTTTGATGGGTTCGACGTGGGGCGCTGCGCCTTCATGGATGACGAAAAATTCGACGCGCTATTGCAAGATACGCGTATTGTACGCAACGGGATCAAGATAGAGGCGGTCCGTGATAACGCAGCCTTTCTGCTGGAACTGCGCCATGAAGGTGGGGTCGGTCAAGTACTGGGCGGCTGGCCGTCTACTGATTTCGCCGGATTGCTAGAGATGCTTGGCAAACGCGGATCGCGTTTGGGTGGAGCATCGGCGCAGTACGCGATGCGTTTTGCAGGACGTGACAGTTTCATTCTGTCCCGAGATGTGACGTCGCGACTGATTGCAGAAGGCGTGATTGACAAACCGGCGACTTCAAAAAAGGCGATGGCAGCAGTTCAGAGGGCTTTCAACTCGTGGATGGATCAGTCGGGTCGTTCGTTGACAGAAGTTAGCCGGGTTTTAGCTATGAGCCTTTGAAAACAGCTTGCAGCCCCTGCCTTGAGCATTACGGTCTAAGATATGGTGCGCCTCTTTCTAATTATTGTACTTTGTTTTTTCGCGTCCTGCGGTCGCCAACTGACCGAGCAGGAACGCGCATTTGCGAGCAACATCCAAGGAAATACGCTCGACTTGGACCGGGTTAGACTAGTCGAAGGTGCTCCGGTTGCCGCAGTCACCTATACCCGCAAGGCGCGGCCACGGCTGGCTTGTCGCGAACTTATACTTCCACCCGTTAAAACTGAGACCGTAACGGGCAGACCAGCGGCCGTCGCACTTTTTAACCGCGTGTATTTCACCAAGGACTGGTATCTGGACGATTACATGTCCAAATATCCCGAAAGAGTGAACTTGATCGCCGCGATGCTACTCGCACACGAATTGACACATGTCTGGCAGTGGCAAAATCGAGAAAAAACCGGGTATCATCCTTTGAGAGCCGCAGCGGAACATGGGCGCCAATCCGATCCCTATTTATTTGACCTCGATACATCCCCGGATTTCTTAGCATATGGCTACGAACAGCAAGGATCGATTGTCGAAGAATATGTATGCTGCCGTGCGCTTGACCCTGGTGCACCTCGCACACAGCGGTTGCACGACATGCTCCAACCGCATTTTGACCTCGCATCTCTGCCCAACGGGCGCAGAGAAAGCGACGTCCTGCTTCCGTGGGATGGCGCCGAGATCGAAGGAATTTGTCGCTGACTTTACTGCTGGCCTTGCAGTGTCTTGAGGTATGCAACTAGATCGGCAATCGGTTTGCTTGTCGGTATTGATTGCCCGGAGTCTGTTTTGATTGTAGCGTCCCGGCCCTCAAAAAACGGACCATAAACCGGCATTGGGCTACCATGGCTGACTAAGGGTTCTTGCCCGTCGATGCGCGCGACAACCCGCTCTGTGGGAAATTCACCGCCCGAAGTTACCAACTTTGTCAGATTGGTAGGTTGTATAACCAGCACTCCGGCCATTGGCCCATTTCCTATTGCGTCCAGCCCATGACAGGTCGCGCAATAGTTCATATAGATTTCTTCCCCAGATTCCACGTCTTGCGACCACGCTGGCACAGATATCGAAAGCGCTGCTGCTAAGGCAAAAATTTTACCCATCCAACCTGCCATAATTTCCTCCAACAAAATTAGACGAGTTCAAGCTTGCCCGACAGAGGCGATACCGCAATGATCCAGATCAACGAGATCAGCGCAGAGGTTCAACACATGGCACATTACGCGGCGATCATGCTAGCGGCTGGAATTGGTGTTCCAATTCTCGCTGCGCTGAACGCTACCCTTGGAAAAATGATCGGGTCGCCCAATGCGGCGGCTGTAATCCTGTTTGCCGTCGCACTTACCGCCTCTGTGATCGTTCTGCTCGTACTGCCAGCCGACCACGCATTCGCCAAGGCGGCAAAGGTTCCAAAACATCTGTTTCTGGGAGGTGTATTAGTTGCTTTCTACGTGCTGGCCATCACCCATGTCGCGCCTCATTTCGGGGTCGGAAACGCGGTGTTCCTAGTGTTGGTCGGACAATTAATCAGTACAGCTGTAATTGATCATTTCGGTTTATTTGGCGCCCAGGTAACGCCGCTCACTTGGATACGTGCAGGAGGTATTACCCTGATGACCATTGGCGTCGCGATCACACAGCTGGCTTAATAACTCCACTGTCCAAGCGTACCGTTCGGTCCATTCGCGCCGCAAGCTCAAGGTTGTGTGTTGCGATGAGGGCGGACAGGCCTGCTTCGTGTACAAGATTCATCAAGACATCAAAAACCTGATCGGAGGTTTCAGGATCAAGATTTCCGGTGGGTTCGTCCGCCAGCAATACACGCGGCTCGTTCGCCAGCGCGCGGCAGAACGCCACTCGCTGCTGTTCCCCACCCGACAGGGCGGCAGGGCGATGATTGGCCCGTTGGGCTATGCCTACCCGCTCCAACAGTTTCAGTGCGCGCTCATTCGCAGCCGTTTGTGCCACGCCATTGGCCAGTTGAGGCAGGACAATATTTTCAAGGGCTGTAAACTCTGGCAACAGGTGGTGGAACTGGTAAACGAATCCGACATCCTTACGCCTGATCGCTGTACGAGTGCGATCTCTTTTACCAGTCGCCTCTTGCCCGGCAATCTGAACCGTGCCCGTGTCCGGTACGTCCAGCAACCCTGCAATATGCAGCAAAGTGGATTTTCCGGCTCCGGATGGCGCTACCAGCGCAACCGCCTCTCCGGCACGCAGTTCCAGATCGGCTCCGCGCAATACCTCAATTTCGCCAGGTGTTCCTTTGAGATAGGTTTTGCTGAGACCCTGCAACCTTAGAGTGACATCATTCATAGCGCAGCGCCTCAACCGGATTTAGCCGAGCTGCGCGGCGGGCCGGGAAATATGTCACGAAAAAGGACAATCCAAGAGACAGGGCGACGGCCTTAAGCACATCTGAAAGATGCAGTTCGGCGGGCAACGCATAGATTCCTCGGATGGCAGGGTCCCATACACCACCGCCCATCGCATAGTTTACGAAAGAAAAGATAGGATCGATGTAAAGCGCAAAAAGACACCCGAGGACTACGCCCATCGCAGTACCGATAATTCCGGTGAACGCACCGCAGATAAAAAACACGCGCAGAACCGAGCCCTCGCTCAATCCTATGGTTCGTAATATGCCAATGTCCCGCCCCTTGTTTTTTACCAACATAATGAGCCCCGACACGATGTTCATCGCGGCGATCAAAACGAGGATCGACAAAATGATGAACATCACATTGTCTTCGACCTCAAGCGCCCTGAGAAATCCACCCGAAGCATCTTGCCAGGTCCATACCTGTGATCGGCCTCCTGCGGCCTCGAGGATCGGTATCAGCACAGGGTTCATGTTCTCTGGCTGTTCCACCATGACCTCAATCTCGTCCGCGGCGCCTTCGCGGTTAAAAAAGCTCTGCGCCTCTTCAAACGGCATGTAAAGCCGTGTCCGGTCGATGTCATAACGACCAGAAGAAAACACATAGACCACGTCGTATGCATTTACCCGCGGGGATGTTCCAAAAGCCGTCTTCACCCCATTGGGCGAGGTCATCTTGATTTTGTCGCCGACCGTTACACCAATTGCACGTGCCACGCCCGAGCCGATCGCTACTCCTTCTGCAAACTGTGAAAGATCACCAACGGCCTTGTCACCGTCAGCAATTCCAGGCAGCTCAAGCAGGTCGTCAGGACGAATACCGAACACTTCGACGCCGGTACTTCGTTCGCGGTTTGTTAAAAGTACTTGCCCTTTGACCAACGGCGCTGTGCGCGCAACACCCGAAACCTGTGCGATCCGTGCCGCCATGTCGTCATAGTCGGCGATGGTCCGGTCAACACGACCCTGTGCATCGATTTCCCCGGACGAGTAGACTGTCACATGCGCATTCGCACCCAAAATCGTGCCCACGAACTCGGAACGAAACCCCGACCGCACCGCCAGCGTTGCGATTAAGGCAAATACTGCCAAAGTAATACCGATCAGCGAAATCCAGGTCATTACGCTTACACCACCCTCAGCGCGGCGGGCGCGAAGATATCGCCAAGCAATTTTCCACTCGAAAGGCGCAAAAGGAGGAGGGGTTTTGGTCATTCAGGCTCCGGGCGTTTTATGCTGTGGCGACCCTTTCGGCAATTTATCGGATGGTCAAGCCGATCATCATTTATTGGCAATCTATTTTACGTTCTCAGGCTCATAACCTCAGCCGAATCTATTGTGAAACGAATCAACTTTAAGCTTCATCGCCGCCGCTCTATCCATTGGCGAGAAACTGCCGGAAAAAATATACTCCAAGTTGTGACCCCCTTCACAGACAAGGACTTATTGTTTCAGTAATGAAGTTAATGCGCGCAATTCGCGAGGTACTGAATTCTAAATGCAACATTAACTGAGCAATTTTATTCCACGTTTTGCTTATTTTCCGAAACTTTGACACCCTTTCATGGGGGAACACATTTTCAGAGCGGGGGTCGCTCATGAGTATTCAAGAAAACGTAGGGGGGAAGGGCCCGATACTGGCCCGAAAATCAACAACAGAACTGGATTGCGAATCCGCAGCGTTGTTGCGTGCGGCCATTCGCCCAATATTTGACAGCGCGGCGAGTTGGGGAAATCTGGCGGACTTGCTGACCCAGAAGGGTTATCGGCTAGCGTTCCGTCAAGGAAGTCTTTGCGTAACCGATCGAACCACTGACGAACGCGTCTGCGGCCTACGATTTTTGGGGTTCGAATTCCGGGAGCTTGTTCGTCGCATGGGGCGCCCGATTGTCGTGGCTCGCGGCAGCGAAGCAGACGGTGACGTGTTGGCCGCGCGGCCAAAACAAAACGACACCTGACATTATTTATGAACTGAACCGCCCTAGCATCAGGCAATTTTTGCGTATATTTGACCAACCTTGGCTACTGCTGCCTCGGGGCTAAGCTCTTCGCTTTCACCGGTACGGCGGCTGGTTAGTTCGACGACACCGTTTTTCAATCCGCGCGGGCCCACGGTGATCCGCCAGGGCAAACCGATTAGATCCATCCTTGCGAATTTGCCCCCTGCCCTTTCATTGCGATCATCATACAACGGCTCCAACCCCAACGCGGTCAACGCGTCGTAGATCGATTCACAAGCAGTGTCTGCTTCATCATCACCTTGCTTCAGATTCACAATCCCACAATGAAATGGGGTCACGCCTTCTGGCCAGATTATACCTTTGTCGTCATGGCTCGCCTCGATAATTGCGCCGACCAAACGGCTAACACCAATCCCATGACTACCCATGTGGACCGGTAACGGCTTACCGTCCGGCCCCTGAACCGTCGCGCCCATCGCTTCAGAGTACTTGGTGCCAAAATAAAAGATCTGTCCCACTTCGATCCCTCGCGCAATCCGGCGGCGTTCCTCAGGGACCTCATTAAACAAGGCCTCATCATGAGTTTCATCTGTGCGAGCGTATTTCGAGGTAAACTCTTCCAATATTGCCTGACACTGATCACGAGAATCATAGTCGATCTCGCGGTCACCAAAAGTCAGGTCTGTGACTGCGCTGTCGTAGAAGACCTCGGACTCACCTGTGTCGGCCAGCACCAGAAATTCATGTGTATCGTCGCCGCCTATTGGGCCAGAATCGGCGCGCATCGGTATGGCCTGCAGGCCCATGCGTTCGTAAGTGCGCAAATAACTAACCAAATGGCGGTTGTATGCGTGCAGGGCATCCTCTTTCGTCAGATCAAAGTTGTAACCGTCTTTCATATAAAACTCACGGCCACGCATCACGCCGAAACGTGGACGTATTTCGTCGCGAAATTTCCACTGTATCTGGTAAAGAGTAAGAGGCAGATCTTTGTAACTACTGACATGTCCGCGGAAGATGTCCGTCACTAGTTCCTCGGCAGTGGGCGTATATAACATATCCCGGCCATGGCGATCCTGCATTCGCAACATTTCCTGACCATAGTCGTCATAGCGCCCTGACTCGCGCCACAGGTCAGCGGATTGCAAAATGGGCATCTGGATGGCGACATGACCGGCACGCGCCTGCTCTTCGTGTACAATATTTTCCAGTTTGCGCAGAACTTTGAAACCCAACGGCAACCAGGAATAAATACCGGCGGCGGCCTGTTTGATCATACCAGCGCGCAGCATCAACCGGTGGCTGACGATCTGGGCCTCGGACGGGTTTTCCTTGAGCACGGGCAGAAAGTATCGGCTGAGGCGCATTTTTTGACCTTCAAAGGTAAGAATTCGACTTCAACCGTGATTATGCCAAAGCTACGCCGGGGGCAATCGCGCTTCGGTCTTTTTTGAGACCGGACGTCAGTGGTCATTCGGTCAACTCGGTCGGGTGGTATTTCGAGTGGAATGAGAATTTCAGAATTGGAACATCGAAACTTCAGGGAAAGAAGACGCCATGTGGTTCCACTCGAGCTGGCAAGTCTGGGTGCCGGCGCCTTTTAGGGCCTATGCTGCTAAATTGCGATAAAACGCATGCGCCATGAACCTCTTGCATCATACACTCCATTGCGCCAAGAACGCCTCAGGCCCCGCAACAAAGGAACGCGCAATGGCTTTGCCGGTTAGGGATCAGCTTAGGTATTGGGGCATTGCGGCTATTGTTTTTGTGTTGCTGTTGTGGCTGTTGGGCGATGTCTTACTACCTTTCGTAATTGGTGGCGCAATCGCCTATTTTCTGGATCCGGTCGCTGACCGGCTTGAAAAATTGGGCCTGTCGCGCGTTGCGGCGACCGGTATAATTACTGTCGTCGGTGTGTTGGGGTTCGTCCTCATGATCCTTATGGTGGTCCCCGCCCTGATTACCCAGATGTTGGACCTGGTCGACGTTCTTCCCAGCCTTTTCAAAGAGCTTCGAGCCTTCATCGAAAAGCAGTTTCCATCGCTTTTAGATAGAGAGTCGAACACTCATCAAATGTTGGTTTCATTTGGAGAGACGCTTAAGTCGAAAACCGGGGACGTCTTGCAAACGGTGTTATCTTCGGTGGGCTCAGCTATCAATTTGTTGGTCCTTCTTGTCATCGTTCCCGTCGTAGCCGTTTACATGTTGCTCGACTGGGACCGTATGATAGCCAAAATTGGTGATTTGCTGCCCCGAGACCACGCACCCACGATAAAACGTCTGGCCCGCGAAATTGATGATGTTCTGGCGTCCTTTGTACGCGGAATGGGTACTGTTTGCCTAATTCTGGGAACATATTACGCCGTCGCACTCATGATAGTTGGATTACAATTTGGCCTGATTGTTGGGTTTATTGCTGGTTTGGTCACCTTTATCCCTTATCTGGGCGCATTAATCGGCGGCACACTGGCGATCGGATTAGCGCTGTTCCAATTTTGGGGCGATTGGGCGCATGTTGCTTTGGTCGCCGGTATTTTCATGGTTGGGCAAGTCACAGAAGGCAATTTCCTAACGCCAAAACTCGTCGGCCACTCGGTCGGCCTTCACCCGGTCTGGCTGTTGCTAGCTCTATCTGTATTCGGTGCATTGTTCGGTTTTGTCGGTATGCTGATCGCCGTACCGGTAGCCGCCGCTATCGGCGTTCTGGCAAGGTTTGGCACGACGCAATACTTAAGCAGCCGCCTATATACAGGCCTGGATGGGTCGGCGCAGGACAACGAATGAATGGCCACCCAACTTAGTTTTGATCTTCCATCGAAAACCGCCCTGGGGCGCGAAGATTTCTTTGTCTCACCCACCAACGCGCTTGCTGTGGCAATGATTTCAGCGACTTCCTGGCCTGGCAATAAGCTCGTACTAAGCGGCCCTGCTGGGTCCGGCAAGACACACTTGGCTCATGTCTGGGCAGCCGAGTCAGGCGGGCGGATCATTCCTTCTGTTGATTTAGTGAACGAAGATGTGCCCAATCTGGCACGCACCTCAATCGCAGTAGAAGATGTGCCCCAGATTTCCAGCGACCCTGAACGACAGAAAATATTGTTCCATCTGCATAATATGGTGCTTGCAGAAGGCAATGACCTGTTAATGACTGGCCGGCCTACGCCAAATCTGTGGGCGCTTTCGCTGGCGGACTTGCAAAGCCGGGTCGACGGCGCGCACCATGTTGCGCTTCAAGGCCCTGATGACGCGCTCTTAGGTGCCGTGTTGGCCAAACTTTTTGTAGATCGCCAACTGAACCCCAGTCCAGACGTAATCGCGTATCTCGTCAAGCATATGGACCGCAGTTTTGAAACTGCGTCCAAAGTGGTCGGTCTTATTGACGATCTGGCTCTCCGCGAAAAACGCGAGATCAACCGCGCTTTGGCAGTGCGGGTTCTTACCAATTTACGCTCCGAACTCAATTCATATGATTGACCGAAGTTTAACGATTTCGCATCCTGCTAAGCAAAGGAATGGGGAATTCATGGAACAGACCGGCGAGACTGACACCGCGGACTACGGCCCGTTTGGAAGGCCTTTGTTCGACGACCCCGGTGCAAGGGCGCTGGCCCGTGTTGGGGTTGTTGACGTTGGATCGAACTCTGTCCGAATGGTTATCTTTGATGGTGCCGCGCGTTCGCCTGCCTACTTCTTCAATGAAAAGGTCATGTGCGAACTTGGCGCTGGGCTTTCAGATACGGGTCGCCTGAACCCACTTGGACGGGAACGCGCACTTGCGGCGTTACATCGCTTTCAAGTTCTTGCGGACGATCTCGGCCTGCCCGCCTTACACTCTGTTGCCACCGCCGCCGTGCGAGAAGCCAAGGATGGCCCGGAATTCTGCGAAGAGGTCAAGTCCAAGACCGGCCTAAACATCAACGTCGTTGATGGCGAAGAAGAAGCGCGATTATCTGCCCAAGGTGTTTTGCTCGGCTGGCCTGGAGCGTACGGATTGATTTGCGATATTGGTGGTTCTTCGGTCGAATTGGCAGAAATTGGTGATGGTAAAGTTGGCCGCAGAATGACTTCGGCACTTGGCCCTCTAAAATTGCGCGACATCAAAGGCGGGCGACGAGCCAGAAAGGCGCATATCAAAGCAACTATGGAAGAAATGCGGGATCAGATGGGTCCGCAAAAGGACCGTCTGTTTCTTGTCGGCGGAAGTTGGCGGGCATTTGCTCGACTGGATATGTTGCGCCGGAATTACCCCCTGAATGTGCTGCATGAATACCGTATGAGTAACAAGGCGGTTCGCGATACGATTAAGTTCATTGAAAATGGCGACCCAGACAAGCTGCGCAGTCAGGCGGGTGTCTCAAGCTCGCGCATGGCATTAATGCCCTATGCGATGGACGTTCTTTCCCGGTTAATCCGGACATTCAAACCAAAAGACATTGCAATCTCAAGTTATGGCATTCGTGAAGGGTTGCTGTTCGAACAAATGCCGCGACGTGTTCGCGACCGCGATCCCCTGATCGAAGCGAGCCGGTTCGCCGAAGCCAAGGATGCCCGCCTGCCCGGATTTGGAAAGCACCTTTTCGACTTCGTGATGCCCCTGTTTAAATCAGCGCCACCCCAAAAAGTTCGCCTGATCAAGGCGGCTTGTCTGCTACACGACGTCAGCTGGCGGGCCCATCCCGATTACCGCGCAGAAGCGTGTTTCGAATATGTTACCCGAGCCAACATGAGTGGACTGAAACATTCGGAAAGAGTTTTCATTGGATTGGCTCTGCAACACCGTTATCGCAACAAGCGCGAAGGAAACCGCTTTGCCCCATTGTACGAATTGCTGGATGAGCGCGGACAAAATGAGGCTGAAATTTTGGGTAAAGCACTGAGGTTCGGTGCGATGCTATGGATGCAACCTGATGCAGCGATGGGAAAACTCCGGTTTTTCCCAAAAAAGCAAGAACTTGACCTGATACTCCCCAAATCCGCCGCGCCTTTGTTCAACGAAGTGGCTGAGGCTAGGTTCAAATCTCTGGCAAACGCCTTGAACTCCGATACACGCATAATCATGCAGGGTTGAACTTGTCAGAACTCAGATATCAGTGAATTCTTCCGTTGAAGGTTCTTGCGCCCTAGGAGGCTCAGGTTCCTCGGGCTGAGGTTTTTTTCGAATTATGATGTCGCCATTAGGCAGCATTTCGGGCGTCTCGTATAACCCCCAATCCTGAACCTGAGCAGCGAGTTCAGCAAGCGCTGGTCCCATTTCCTGAATAAATGTTTGCATCGCAGGCCCGAACTGATCGGCAAAGCCTAGCAATTCATCAAAAGAGGGCTCCATTTCCTGCCGCAAACCTTCCAGGAACATTTCAGCTCCGCGTTCCATAAGCGATTTGCCATTATTTTCCTGCGCCTTTGCAGGCAAAGCGGCAGTGACGCTCGCAACGCAGATCAATAGAATACGTGTCATGCTGGAAATATAGGACGCTGATACCTTTGTTGAAAGGTCAGAGATCAATATCCAGAGTGACCGGAAAATGATCCGAAGCATCCAGCAGCGCGTCGCGCAATTCCGTGTTAGACCAGCAGGCAGCATCCTTAAACGGATGCCAAATTCTCCAGCGAGGTTGAAGATCACGTAAATCCTTGCTGACCATTATGTAATCCAACAGCGCCTCAAGATACCTGCCCTCCTGTGGTAAAGCGAACCTTGCCGTTGAAAGAGAAACGTCTGGTCGCGGGCCATGCGTTTGTGCAGCGTGCGGGTCGTAAAGGCCCGCTTTGAGCAGGATTTCGACGGATGATCTTCCAAACAAATGTTCAAATTCATCCAGACCGGGGCCATCGTTCAGGTCGCCTAACAAAACGACGGGCTCGGATTTTTCTAAATGTGACCGTACCCGTTGAGCCAGCCACACGGCTTGCGCCAGCTGCTTTCGCCTGTTCGCAATGGAAAGTCGGATCGCTTCGTCCCGAGTGGTCGCTCCGTGCGGCGACTTTGATTTCAGATGCGTACCAATCAAACGGAATGTTTTCCCCGAGTTGGTTTCAATCTCCAACTCCAGCGGAGGTTTTGAAAACCTCACAATATCCTCAGTCGCGTCCACATCTAGATCGATACGAAAGAAGGTATCGAACCGCGGTGCATCCAGGCTGCCATTTTCATCGGCTGGTTCCCCAATCGGATCATGCCTGAGTGTCATCACGGATGGATCATACAGCAGGGCCAACTCTTGATGCGTTTCATTAGGAAACCCCATCACCGCTTGTGAGGTTCTCAGGTTAAATGCCTCAGTAAAACGCAAAAGTGCACGCACGGTGTTCTGTGTTCTGCCTGTGTTAGGTGCCTCGACGATCAAAATTGCGTCGGCATCAATTGCCGTCAAAACCTTGGCGATAGCCTCGATTTGCTGAACTTTTGTTACGTCGTGCCGCCCAGACCAGCTATCATCCACGATAAGTTTGTCGTTGCGGTCGAACAGATTGGCAAACCACTCAATATTATAGGTGGCCATCCGCATAGTTCAGACCCTTGCGCCGTTGATTTCGTCCCAGGCGCGGTTGATATCTATCATTTTCTTTTCAGCGAGGCGCACAGCTTCTTCTGGAACTCCGCGCGCCATCATTGCGTCCGGATGCGTCTCGCGCACAAGCTGCCGCCAAACTCGCCTGATTTCCGGCAAAGGCATGTCAGGCGCAACCCCTAGCACTGTGTAGGGATCATTAGGTGCGTCCGGGACAAATCGCGCTCGAAGTGCCATAAACTGAGCCTCGGACTGACCAAAGATGCGGCTGACCTCTGCAAGAAATTCGTTTTCGTTGGGATGATAAAAACCGTCTGCCATTGCGATATGGAACAGTCCTTCCATCAAATCGCATAGCGTGTTGTTGTCGTCCGCAAACATGCGCGAAATTTTTCTTGCGTAATCCTGATAACCTGCCACATCCGTTCGCGCCATGTCGAACACTTTTGCCGCGCCAGCCTCATCTTCGCGAGCGATCTGAAAGACTTCGCGGAATGCGGTGACCTCGTCGCGGGTCACATGTCCGTCGGCCTTGGCCATCTTGGCCCCTAACGCGATTACGGCGATTGCAAAGGCCACCGAACGCTCGGGCGGAGTACGCAACTTTTCAAAAACAGCAGTCAGACTTTCGCCTTTGGCTAGCGCGTTTAGTGCATCTGATATTCTGGTCCATATCGACATGAGCGCACCCTAACGCGCCGTGCTGCCGCTGTCAGGTGCAACAGTTCAGTTCGATGCAAGAATTTTCTGCATCAAAACCAAATCAAGCCAACGCCCCCATTTTCGTCCAACCTGCGGCATCCGGCCAACTTCGGAAAATCCAAGCGCCATATGGAAGGCAATCGCCGGAGGGTTTTCAGATGAAATACCCGCGACCAAAACATGGACATTATTTTCAATTGCCGCATTTTCCAAAGTAGTCATCAAAGCGCGACCTATTCCTCTGCCTCGCGCTTCAGGCGTCAGTTGAATTGAGTGCTCGCGGGTATGTGCGTAGCCAGGCCCTGACCGGAATGGGCCATATGTGGCGAACCCAAGGACCTTCCCTTCTTCCTCTGCCACCAGAAAATACCCGGATCGAGCCTCAATATCTGCTGCAATACTTTCGGGTTGGCGCACCTCAGTTGTGAAGGTCGCAAGACTGTCTCTTATGATTGTGTTGGTAATCTGAGTAATAGACGCCGAATCTGCGGGCTGTGCGTGACGGATTTTCATTCCAAGGTGCGAACGCCCCAGGGCGTTTCAAACTCTGCCCGTATCGCTGCGGGACCGGTATCGAACTCGATCAGTTTTATCTGTCCCAACAACTTTGCCAATTCCAAAGCGTCAGGGTGATATACAATCAGGCGCCGTAATCGAACACCGCTGGATTGCAACATTCGTGCAGGGTGCAAATCCCCCTGCCATTGGATTAGCGCCGGATACAGGTTGTCGTACGGCAACCTCCCCGAGGCGGGCACCGCCATACGCCACCGCAATGCACCTCGATCCAAATCTATCGGAGTTACTGGCCCGTCAGGCATAGTTATGGCGTCAATGTCCGACACGCGGCAAATCCAGTTTGTCAGACGCGCAGGACCAGAGAAACGATCCAAATCAAACCAACGGGGTTGTTCGGGTGCAGGCGCATCTGGGTCGACTGCGATTGCCTCCAAATAAAGACCGTCTTCAAGCCCAAGCAGGCGATTGTAAGTACCGAATTTCGCGTGTTTGCCTCCCGGCTGCAAAGAAACACCAAGAGCTTGCTCGACGTGCGCAATCGCGGCTTCCAGCGTACTGCCTGAAACCGCTATGTGATCCAATTGCATCTATAGCCTCCTTCAGAACATTGGACGGCATATTCAACACCGCACCTACGACAACATCTTTGTCGCAAACTTATTACACACGACATAACAAGAAAAACTTTGTTCGCCGCCATCAAAGCATTAGCGTTTGGCGACGGCAATCAACCGCAGAATGTCCTGGGCGGCTTCAGGAATATTAGTGCCCGGTCCGAATATCGCCTTCACGCCGTGATCGTAGAGGAACTGGTAATCCTGTTGTGGAATCACGCCGCCGCAAATGACGATTATGTCCTCTGCCCCTGCTTTCTTAAGCTCTTCGACAAGTTGAGGCGCAAGAGTTTTGTGGCCAGCCGCCTGTGAAGATATTCCAACCACGTGAACGTCATTGTCCACCGCATCCTGTGCAGCTTCGGCTGGCGTTTGGAACAAAGGCCCTACGTCCACGTCAAATCCGATATCCGCGAACGCAGTCGCGATCACCTTGGCACCGCGGTCATGGCCGTCCTGACCCATTTTGACAACCAGCAAACGCGGGCGACGCCCTTCGGATTGGGCGAATTCCTCGATCGATTTCTGGATTGCCGCAAAACCTTCGTCGCCCTCATAAGCGGCACCATAGACTCCGGCCAGTGTCTTTACTTCGGCCCGGTGACGACCGAATTCCTTTTCCATTGACATGCTGATCTCTCCTACGGATGCGCGGGTGCGGGCTGCCTCAACAGCGGCCGCCAACAGGTTGCCACCTTCGCGCGCGGTTGCGGTCAGATTGTCCAACGCGCGTTGGCACGCGGCCTCGTCACGGGTAGCGCGGATACGTTCTAGTCGGGCGACCTGAGCCTCGCGAACGGCAACATTGTCGACGTCGAGAATATCGATCGGGTCTTCCTGTTCCTTGCGGTATTTGTTGACGCCGACGATGACTTCTTCACCCCGGTCGATCATGGCCTGACGACGCGCAGCGCTTTCCTCGATCCGCAGTTTTGGCATTCCCGACGCAACAGCCTTGGTCATGCCGCCCATTTCTTCGACTTCCTCCATCAATGCCCAGGCTTTTTCAACCAGCTCATTAGTAAGGCTTTCTATGTAGTAAGAACCAGCAAGCGGATCGACCACGTCGGTCACACCGGTTTCTTCCTGCAGTACCAACTGGGTGTTTCGCGCGATGCGAGCCGAGAAATCGGTGGGCAGCGCAATTGCTTCATCAAGAGCATTGGTGTGCAGCGACTGTGTCCCACCCAGAACAGCACTCATCGCTTCATAAGCGGTGCGGATGACGTTGTTATATGGGTCCTGCTCTTGCAAAGACACGCCTGATGTCTGGCAGTGGGTCCTAAGCATTTTCGACCGCTCGGACTTTGCACCGAAGTCAGTCATCACCCTGTGCCACAAGGTGCGTGCGGCACGTAACTTCGCGATCTCCATAAAGAAATTCATGCCAATAGCGAAAAAGAACGACAAACGACCTGCGAACTTGTCCACGTCCATGCCGGCCTCGGTCGCCGCTCGCACATATTCACGCCCATCGGCAAGCGTGTAGGCCAGTTCCTGAACGAGGTTCGCGCCAGCCTCTTGCATATGATAGCCCGAAATCGAGATTGAATTGAATTTCGGCATCTCGTTCGAAGTAAATTCGATGATGTCCGAGATAATCCGCATCGAAGGATCAGGCGGATAGATATAGGTGTTGCGCACCATGAACTCTTTCAAAATGTCATTCTGAATGGTGCCTGACAGAACAGATTTATCGTGCCCCTGTTCTTCGCCTGCGACGATGAAACTCGCCAGAATGGGGATAACCGCGCCATTCATGGTCATGGAGACCGAAACTTTGTCCAGCGGAATTCCATCAAACAGAATCTTCATATCTTCAACGCTGTCGATAGCGACCCCTGCTTTTCCCACGTCACCGACCACACGCGGATGATCGCTGTCGTAACCCCGGTGGGTGGCCAAATCGAATGCCACGGAAACACCCTGTTGTCCGGCTGCCAGATTGCGGCGATAAAAAGCGTTTGATTCCTCGGCTGTAGAAAAACCGGCATACTGCCGGATCGTCCATGGACGCCCGGCATACATTGTCGCCTTCACACCGCGTGTGAACGGCCCGAAACCGGGCAAAGACCCCATATGGGGCAGACCCTCAGTATCTTCCTTTGTATACAGTGGCTTAACCGGAATACCCTCTAGTGTATCCTTAGTCAGATCGTCCAACGGACGTCCGCGCAGCTCATTCTCTGCAAGCGCTTGCCAGTCCTTCGCGTTGGTCATTGCATGTTCCTCTTGTTAATTCTGATCTCCGCAGAGTTGGAACTGCGGTTGAAAGTGTTCCGGGCGATCACCTGAATCGCAGTGATGCGCGACATTTTGAGCGCCATGTGAATTTCGCTGGTCGCATTCGTCGGTACACAGGCTATATTCATCTCAGCAGGAGGCCTTATGACACGAACGCTTGCCTTTGTTTTTGCGACACTATTCCCCTTGGTTGCGTGGGCGGCTGATGGCGCTGCGCCCGCGGACGATGATTTCATTCGTCCGGCAGGCGATAGCGACCTGAGCGAGTTTCTTTGGACCCACCGCCCAATTGTTGTCTTTGCAGACACGCCAGCCGATCCCCGCTTCCAAGAGCAGATCGACATGTTGCTGGACGGTGAAGAAGCCATGCGAGATCGCGACGTAATTGTCCTTACAGACACTGACCCATCGGCACGCTCTGCCGTTCGATCAAAGCTGCGCCCACGAGGGTTCCAGATGGTGTTTGTCGACAAAGACGGCGTGGTCAAACTACGTAAACCTTCGCCTTGGAGCGTTCGGGAAATCGGTAGATCAATCGACAAAACCCCGTTGCGCCAACGCGAAATTCGCGAACGCCGTGAAGGGGGATAAACCCGACATTCCGGTCGCCAATAACTAATGCCCAAAGCCGTCGAGATCAGTTTACTTGGCGACTGGGTCATCATGATCACTCAAACTCGATAATCACATCATCAACTGCGAGACTGTCGCCTGGACCCGCATTGATTTTGGCAACAACGCCTTTCTTTTCAGCGCGCAGAATATTCTCCATCTTCATCGCTTCGACTGTGCACAGGGCCTGCCCCTCCTGCACCTCCTGACTGACTTCGACATCAATCTTCACGATCAGTCCGGGCATTGGGCAAAGCAGCATTTTCGAAGTATCAGGCGGCAATTTCTCCGGCATTAACCTGGCTAGTTCCGCTTGACGCGGACGCCGCACGTGCACCTTAAGGTCTGCCCCCCGATTACGGATCCGGAAACCGCCCGAGATCTTTCCGGCCTTAAGGACCAATGGGCTGCCGTCAACGTCAAGAACCGCTAGTTGATCGCCGGGCGTCCAGTCAGATGTGACGCGCAGGGTAGAACCATCTTCAAAACGAACGGTTGCGCCTTCTTTATCGGCTCCAACCCGAACCGCGAATTCATGACCCTGTAGCGTAACCACCCAGCGGTTGCCCACTTTGCGTTCATGATTGTCCATTCTTCCCGAGACACGCGTCCGGCGAATTTCAGCGACACGGTGCATTGCTGCGCAGGAGGCAGCGATGCGACGCAGATCAGTTTTGGGCAATACGACCCCTTCAAAGCCGTCAGGATATTCTTCGGCAATAAAGGCCGTCGTCATGTCACCACTTATGAATTTTGAGTGGTCCATCACCGCTGATAGGAATGGTAGATTGTGCCCGATACCTTCGACTTCGAAACTGTCCAGCGCGACGCGCATCGCCTCGATCGCCTGCTCTCGCGTTGGCGCCCAAGTGCACAACTTGGCGATCATCGGATCGTAATACATGCTGATCTCGCCCCCCTCATAAACGCCAGTGTCATTGCGCACCGCATTTTCGCCACTAGGCGCATCGCCTTGCCATTTGTCATTTGCCAAAAGCGGACCAGCGGCAATCTCTTGCGGTGGGCGATAGCGGGTCAAACGGCCAATAGATGGCAAGAAATTTCGATAGGGATCCTCGGCGTACAGACGGTTTTCAATAGCCCATCCTGTCAAGGTCACCTCGTCCTGCGTAATCGACAGCTTTTCACCCGCCGCTACTCGGATCATTTGTTCCACAAGATCGACGCCGGTAATCAACTCGGTCACCGGGTGCTCGACCTGCAAACGTGTGTTCATTTCAAGAAAGTAAAAGTTCTTGTCCCCGTCAACGATGAACTCAACCGTCCCCGCGCTGGCATAGTCCACCGCTTTGGCCAAGGCCACTGCCTGCTCTCCCATGGCTTTTCGCGTGTCAGGATCAAGGAAGGGCGACGGTGCTTCTTCCACAACTTTTTGGTTGCGTCGCTGAATCGAACATTCGCGCTCACCCAAGTAGACTCCATTGCCATGGCCGTCGCACAGCACCTGAATTTCAATGTGACGTGGCTGTGTCACGAACTTCTCAATGAAAATCCGGTCGTCGCCAAAGGAATTAGCCGCTTCATTCTTGGAAGACTGAAAGCCTTCTCGCGCTTCGCCGTCATTCCACGCAATTCGCATTCCCTTGCCACCGCCACCAGCGCTGGCCTTGATCATCACCGGATAGCCAATTTCGTTCGAAATTTTCACCGCTTCTTCGGCGTCTTCGATCAAACCCATATAGCCCGGCACCGTAGAGACGCCCGCATCCTGAGCGATTTTCTTTGACGTTATCTTGTCACCCATCGCTTCGATTGCGCCCTTTGGCGGGCCGACAAACGCGACACCTTCCGCTTCTAGCGCTTCTGCGAATTTTGCGTTCTCAGATAGGAAACCATATCCAGGGTGAACCGCCTCGGCCCCGCTTTGTCGGATGGCGTCCATTACCTTATCTATCACGATATAGGATTGATTGGCAGGCGGAGGTCCGATGTGAACAGCCTCATCAGCCATTGAAACATGCAGCGCGTTCTTGTCGGCGTCCGAATAAATGGCAACAGTGCCAATTCCCATCTTTTGGGCCGTCTTGATGACGCGGCAGGCAATCTCGCCCCGATTGGCGATCAGGATCTTGTTGAACATGAAACGTCCTTTGTCTTTGTATTCGGGAAACGCAAAGCGCCGTTGCAGGATCTGACCCCCTCAACGGCGTATAGCTTGATATCGGAAGGGGCGACGGCACGCGCCCGCAAGAATTCCGGGTTATCTACAAGTGTTCTGTGTTTTGCAGTAAAGCACATTGCCTGCGGCGCCGACCACCGCGCCCAATAGCGGGTCGGCACTGACCACTGCTGCGCCCACGGCTCCCGCGCCGCCACCAAGCAGCGCCTGTTCACCGACGGTGTCGCCACACGCTGCGAGACCCGCGCAGGCCGTCGCAACAAACAAGAGTTTCGAGATTCGCATTTATTCTGCCCTTTACGCCTTCTAATTGTTGTCGGTGGCAAATGGGACAATCCATCGTTGTTATTCAATAACAACTTAAGAGACATTCGATAATGCGCAGAAAGTTGCTGTTCGCGGTAGGAGAACGGCAAAAAGAAAACCGCGGACAGAGATATGTGGGGAACACAGACCTGCCCGCGGAAGGAAGGGGTACGGAATAGTAGGTGCATGTGCGACGCAGGCAAAGTTGAGCCGCACGGCACAGACAGCTTGCATGCTACATTTTCAGCCGCCAACAATGCACTTTTTCCAGTTGCGATTCCGGCTGAAACCTGCCCATCGGAATTTTTGTCGCGCAGTTTTGCGCCTATTCCGGAATTACTCGATTCAGTAGCTTCATATGACGCCAAAACCCAGTTTATGAGTAAATTTAGATGCACATGGCCTTCTTGGTTCCTATCGGACATCCGGAATTTTGGGGCAATTTTCGACTTACGTGAGCGTACTCTCATGCCAACTGCATTGGGCCTCATATTCCGTATATCACGAATATGATTTTCAGCTGTCCCAGTCACCTTTACCGCACCCCATCCAATATATCGGCAAAAGACTGTCGTGCCGTGTCCACGTCAATTACCAACAAAGCTTCGTAGCTGGACGGATCAAAAGGGTCTTCTGCAGCGACGACTTCCCGTCCAAATAGCCAGCTCAGCCGACCAGCATCCAAATTGCCGCGCTCAAAAGGCTGATCGCCGAAATGCTGCCATAAAGCCTCGAAAAACGCAGCGTCTGCCCGCCGGTCAGCAGGTTTTCGATCGCGAAAACGTTCCCTGCGGGTCAAAGGTGTTACGCCTTTGGGATTGGCCCGGCGAATTGTGAACTGATAGTCGGTACCGGCCAGGCGACCGGGAAATCCACGGTGCTTTATCATGATCAAAGCCCCTCCCAAATACACTGGGATTGTTCCAATCGGTAGGCTTCAAAAAATTGCGTCGCCTCGGGCGAAGAGGAGCCGAAATCGATTGGCCGATCCGAGAATGAGATAACAACCCGTGCTGGATCCAGTTTGTGCTGAGCTACATAAGGAACCGCCAAAACCTCGCAAAGGTGCGCCATATCGACAACAGCCACATCATAGGTGATGCGCCCGACGGTCGAACCGATTTTGGGCGCAACAAACCGAAACCGCACCCAAAGTTCGCCCGGATTGGTGTCTAGCAGAACGTTACTTAATTCAACCGGTTGCCCGGATGGCACTGGCAGAAGATTTTCCGCCATGGCTTGCCCTGGGAACCACGCCACAGACAAAACCAATGTCGACCATCCAAGTTTATCCCTCAGACGACTCATGCCTGACACCGAGGCTAAGCGACAGACGCGGTTGGATTTCTTGCTGATATGTCTTTTGCGGCGGTTCATTGGTTAACTAGCGCAATGGCATCTAAGTGTTGAACGTGTCTAATCGTCAGGCAGTGTTACGCCCCGTTGCAGCTAGAGCGGAATATTGTCATGTTTTTTCCATGGGTTTTTCAGCTTTTTGTTTCGCAAGCTCGCGAATGCCCGAGAAACCCTACGACGGGTGGAATGAGGCATGATCACCTCGTCAATGAAGCCACGCTCTGCCGCAACAAACGGATTGGCAAAGCGATTCTCATAGTCCTGAGTGTGTTGCGCAATTTTGTCGGCATCACCAAGATCAGCGCGGTGAATAATCTCGGTCGCGCCCTTCGCGCCCATGACGGCAATCTCGGCTGTCGGCCAGGCATAGTTGAAATCCCCGCGCAAATGTTTTGAAGCCATCACGTCGTACGCACCGCCGTAGGCTTTGCGTGTAATTACCGTAACCTTTGGAACTGTTGCTTCTCCGTACGCGAACAACAATTTCGCGCCGTGCTTGATTACGCCGCCATATTCCTGCGAGGTCCCCGGCAAAAAGCCGGGCACGTCCACAAGCGTCAAGATTGGAATCTCAAAACAGTCGCAGAACCTTACGAACCGGGCTGCCTTTCGTGAGCTGTCGATGTCCAGACAACCGGCCAGAACCATCGGCTGGTTGGCGACCACACCTACCGTTTGTCCCTCCAAACGGATGAATCCGGTGATGATGTTCTTGGCGAAATCTTCCTGAATTTCGTAGAAATCACCCTCGTCAGCCACTTTGGTAATGAGTTCCTTCATATCATAGGGGGTATTTGGGTTGTCCGGAATCAAAGTGTCCAATGATGCTTCGATCCGATCAGGCTCGTCAAAGAAAGGGCGAACAGGTGGCTTTTCACGATTATTCAGCGGCAGAAAGTCAACCAGGCGCCGAACTTCAGCTAATGCCTCGACATCGTTTTCAAACGCTCCGTCCGCAACCGAGGACTTTTTGGTGTGCGTGGAAGCTCCACCCAATTCCTCTGCGGTAACAACTTCGTTCGTCACGGTCTTCACGACATCGGGGCCCGTAACGAACATGTAAGACGTGTCTTTCACCATGAAAATAAAATCCGTCATGGCTGGGCTGTATACCGCTCCGCCAGCGCATGGACCCATAATAACGCTAATCTGCGGCACCACGCCCGACGCCATGATATTTCGCTGAAACACCTCAGCATATCCTGCAAGCGACGCCACACCTTCCTGAATTCGCGCTCCGCCAGAGTCGTTGATGCCAATTACAGGCGCACCATTCTGAATAGCCATGTCCATGATTTTGCAGATTTTCTGAGCGTGCGTTTCTGACAGGGAACCACCAAAAACGGTAAAGTCCTGCGAAAATACATATACCATGCGACCGTTAATCGTGCCCCAACCGGTAACGACTCCATCCCCTGCGGGCCTTTGGTTTTCCATTCCGAAATCAGTGCAACGGTGGCTGACGAACATGTCGAATTCTTCAAAGCTGCCTTCGTCGACCAATAACTCGATTCGTTCACGCGCAGTAAGCTTCCCTCTTGCGTGCTGCGAGTCGATCCGCTTTTGCCCACCGCCCAGCCGTGCATTGTTACGGCGCTCTTCAAGCTCGGAAAGGATGTCTTTCATGGCGATAATCCCCTGTCAAATTTGGCGCGACTTTACAATTAAGCCTGCGCCGACCAAAGAGTTTTTCGGCAAATTTGCAAACTAATAGCAATCCGCCCTTAGGAAAACGCAAAGTTGCTAACCCACCACATCAATTGCAAAGACGAATAGTAATCGAACAAACCTACCTATACATGTGAACCATGCAGTTCAGCTCTCAATCATCGCATCGATCTCCGCCCAGCATAACAACACTTGTTTTACTTTCCGGGCTTTCCGCACTGAGCATGAATCTGTTCCTGCCCAGTCTACCCAACATGGCTCTTTATTTCGACGCTGACTACAAAGTCATGCAACTGTCCATAGCGCTCTACCTTTTGGTAAACGCAGTGCTCCAGATTCTTATCGGCCCTATCGCGGACAAGGCCGGACGCAGGCCGGTTCTTTTATGGGGGCTTGCCCTGTTTCTGCTTTCCACATTGGGCTGTATTTTTGCCCCCAACGCGCAGGTATTCCTAGCGTTTAGAATGTGTCAGGCCGTTATCGTAGTTGGCATCGTGCTTAGCCGAGCCGCAGTTCGTGACATGTACTCTCAAGATCAAGCAGCATCAATGATTGGGTATGTGACCATGGGCATGGCCATAGTACCTATGATCGGTCCGGCAATCGGTGGTTTTCTGGAAGAAGGGTTTGGTTGGAAGGCTAATTTTTGGCTGCCCTTCGGATTGGCAGCACTTACACTCGGCTTAACTTATTATGACTTTGGCGAGACTGCAGCCAAGAGCGGTAAAACACTTATCGAGCAATTCCGCGAATTTCCAGAACTGCTGAGATCGCCTCGATTTTGGGGGTATTCTTTGTCCTCTGCTCTTTCTTCGGGCGCATTCTTCGCCTATCTGGGCGGCGCCCCATTCATTGGCACTCAGGTTTTTGGATTGAGCGCATCTGAGGTTGGGGTTTATTTTGGCGCACCGGCAATTGGGTACTTCTTCGGGAATTTCATTAGCGGAAGATATTCAGTGCGCTTTGGCGTCAACAGAATGGTTTTTTATGGCTGCTGGCTGAACGCTATTGGGGTGATTTTGTCAGCCGCCGTGTTCTTGGCTGACTTGGGTACTGCCCTCAGTTTTTTCGGCTTTATGACCTTTGTCGGCCTCGGCAACGGGATGTCCATTCCAAATGCGACAGCTGGGGCACTGTCAGTGCGTCCACATCTGGCCGCGACGGCCTCGGGATTGAGCGGTGCCATTATGCTGGGCGGCGGGGCAGCCCTTAGTGCGTCAGCAGGTGCCATGCTGACCCGCGAGACCGGAGCAATGCCCCTGCTGTGGCTGATGTTGGGCACCTCAGTTATGGCAATTATTGCCATCTATACTGTAATTGTGCGTGAACGACAGTTGGGCCTGTAATAGCTTGCGAATACCGGTTTGCAAAGTTAGCCTTCCGGTTAAGTAAATCTGCAAAGGCACTCAATGGCCACTCAAAAGCTATACGCAGGCGCGAAACTACGAGAAATGCGCACGCGCCTCGCCGTGACCCAAAAGGAATTTGCCGCCAAGCTAGGTATTTCCCTGCCCTACCTGAACCAGATGGAGAATAATAACCGGCCGATCTCGACCACTGTTGTTCTTGCCCTTGCACAAGAGTTCGGGATGGACGTCACCGAACTGAGTACCGGCGACAGCGAACGGCTTGTTTCCGACATGCGTGAGGCATTGGCCGATCCTTTGTTTGCCGACAATATGCCGCCATTGGCGGATCTAAGATTGACGGCCTCAAATGCTCCCGCCCTTGCCCGTGCATTTATCGAGCTGCATAGAACCTATCGCCAAACCCACGAACGGCTGGCGTCGCTGGACGAAGCTTTGGGTCGGGAAGATGCTCAGATTCAAGCAAGCCCCTGGGAAGAGGTTCGAGACTTTTTTCACTATTGTGACAACTACATTGATGCCGTCGACCGTGCAGCCGAGAGATTTGCTGCGCAAGCTGCAGATGTTGGCGACATTCGAAAAGCCGCGGTCGAAAGTCTTTCAGCGCAGGGAATTCAAGTTAGTTTCGCCGATATTGAAACTCTCCGCATCTATGATTTGGCGAACAAAACCCTCCGTTTGTCATCGCGTGCAGCGCCGCAGACACAGGTTTTTCAGCTCTTGCTTCAGGTCGCTTTGATAAACCAGGACAAATTGCTCGAAGCTACTCTGGACTTTGCCAAATTTCAAAGCGAAGAGGCGCGGTCCATCGCAAAGATCGGCTTGGCCAACTATTTCGCTGGCGCGTCATTGATGCCCTACGCCACCTTTCTTGCGGCTGCGCAAGAAGCTCGGCACGATCTAGAACTTCTTAGCAACCGTTTCGGCGCCTCAATCGAACAGGTTGCGCATCGGCTGTCCACCCTGCAACGCCCCGGCGCGAAGGGTATCCCGTTTTTCTTTGTGCGTGTCGATCAGGCTGGAACAATAACCAAACGCCATTCCGCCACTCGGCTTCAGTTTGCGCGGTTCGGTGGCGCTTGCCCGCTTTGGAATGTTCATCGAGCATTCGAAACACCGGGACATTTCCTGCGCCAACTGGCTGAAACGCCAGATGGTGTAAGGTATATTTCGTTGGCATGCGATGTTTCGAAATCCGGCGGTTCTTTCGGGGCTCCTGTGCGCCGCTATGCAATAGCCCTAGGGTGCGAGACACGTCATGCCAGAGCACTTGTTTACGCTGACAACCTCGATATCGACAATGCGAGCGCCTATGAGCCGATCGGTATCTCATGCAGAATATGTGAGCGTCAAACCTGCCACCAGCGTTCTGTCCCGCCGCTGGAAAGGCGACTGACCATAGACGCGCATACCCGCGGAACACTACCGTATCAAGTGACTTGAAATGTGTTCTGGAACGACGACACTTAAGCCGGCTTAAAAGCGGGATGACCCCGCCCGTCAAGTTAAGCTTTCGACAAAATCCCCCAGATTTCATCCTTGAGGGCTGCACGCTTTTTCCGCAACTCGACCTCGGCCAATTCCTCCATCGGTGAAACGTTGGTTTCGGCCCGATGAACAGTGCGATTCAATTCGTGATACTCTTCTGCCAGCCGAGCAAAATGTGCATCGGTTTGTTTAAGCTGGCTCATCAATTCAACCTTGTCTGGGAATTCTTCGGCCAGTTCATGCGGGGTGTGAGACATCTTGTTCGCTCCTTTGTTTGGCGTTGCGTCCAAGTTTTATCGATGTCCAGAGGCCGTCACTTTGACCCGGATCAAGTTTCCGTCCAAATCAATTTTGACACCAAAAAGAATAATCCCATCAGGTTCGCCCTGACCAGAATTTTACCTTTGCTGCGATGCCCAGTTGGGATGTATCCAAGGCCTGTCATTCGCTTTTGGCAAGGGATCTTTGCCCAACAAGTGATCCGAAACTTTCTCACCCACCATGATAGAAGGAGCGTTCAGGTTACCGTTGGTGATCTGCGGAAAGACCGAGCTATCTGCAACGCGTAACCCGTCGACTCCGATCACGCGCCCATGCGGATCAACAACGGCCTGTTTGTCGTCAGTCCGTCCCATTCGACAGGTTCCGCAAGGGTGATAGGCGCTTTCTGCATGTTCGGCGATAAAACCATTTAACTCTTCGTCGGATTGCAAAGACGCGCCAGGTTGGATTTCTTCCCCCGCGAAGTGTTCGAATGCTTCCTGACCAAAGATTTCTCGTGTCAGTCGAATGCAGGTCCGGAAATCCTCCCAATCCTTTTCGTGGCTCATGTAGTTGAAACGGATCACCGGTGCATCTTCAGGTCGATTTGATCGCAACGTGACCGTACCACGGGACGGGGAACGCATCGGGCCGACATGTGCCTGAAACCCATGTCCTTCAGCGGCGGCCTGACCGTCATAACGTATCGCCATAGGCAAGAAGTGATACTGGATATCTGGGTATTCGACACCTGGTTTCGACCTGATGAACGCAGCGCTTTCAAATTGGTTTGATGCCCCAAGCCCAGTTTTGGTGAACAGCCACTGCGCACCAATCAGACCCTTACTGATGAGGTTCCAGTGTTTGTACAATGTAATCGGCTGCAAGGATGCCTGCTGGATATACAGTTCCAAGTGATCCTGCAGGTTTGCGCCGACGCCGGGTCGATCCGCAACCACGTCGATTTTGTGCTCCGCCAAGTGTGAGGCCGGCCCGATACCGGACAGCATCAGCAATTTGGGTGAGTTTATCGACGACGCCGCCAAAACGACTTCTCGATTGGCCTTGATAACCTCCTTCTTCCCACCGCGGATCAGTTCGACACCTGCTGCACGTCCCTCCTCAAAAACGACGCGTGCAGCCAGTCCCCTGACGATACTGCAATTCCCGCGCCTGAGCGCAGGCTTTAGATATGCGTTTGCTGCTGACCATCGACGACCTTTCCAGACAGTCTGCTCCATCGGGCCAAAGCCTTCTTGCTTTTCGCCGTTGTAGTCGCCTGTTACCTCGTAACCGGCTTGCCTTCCCGCGTCGACAAAGGCTTGAAACAAAGGGTTTTTACGCGGTCCGCGCGATACGTGTAGAGGCCCGTCTTTACCTCGCCACGTTGGATCCCCACCATGACCGTTGTCGTGCCATGTTTCCATGCGTTTGTAGTAAGGCAAGACATCGGAATAGGACCACCCGTTCGCTCCCATCTCGGCCCAGGTGTCAAAATCACGCGCGTGCCCTCGTACATAAACCATCCCGTTTATCGAGGAAGATCCTCCAATGACCTTACCCCGAGGGCATGCCAGCCGGCGATTGTTTAAATGAGGTTCAGGTTCAGACCTATAGCCCCAATCATAACGCGACATGTTCATTGGGTAACTAAGTGCGGCCGGCATCTGAATGAACGGCCCCGCATCGGTACCGCCATGTTCAATCACCAGAACCGAGGCACCCGCCTCGCTCAACCGATACGCCATCGCACATCCGGCGGATCCAGCGCCTACGATGACAAAATCTGCTTGCATTATTTAATCTCCATTGCCCGGGGGATCAGAGTTCTTAATGGCCTGGTCTCTACCCGCGGGATGATCTTCAGTGTTACTCGCCGCGAGGAAAGCGTTGGCTATCTTCGACGTCGTTTAAGTCCATGTGGTTGCGCATGTATCTTTCCGAGGCCTTTTGCAGGGGCTGGTAATCCCAAGGATAATAACCGCCCTGCCTAAGCGCCTCGTAAACTACCCAGCGTCTGGCCTGACTTGCCCGGACATCTGCGTCGAAACGGTCCAGATCCCAACGAGCTTCGGACTTGGCTCGCATTGTCTGCAAGGTTCCGGCGTGTTCTTTAATGCCTGCCAAATTTTTCAGCTCATGCGGATCGTTATGCAGATCGAACAGCTGATCAGGATCCAACGCGCAGCGATTGAATTTCCACTTTCCATACCGCAGAGAAACTAGCGGCGCATAAGACGCCTCTGCCGCATATTCCATGGCGACGGGTGTTGTACGCTCAACACCTTGCGCCAACGGAACAAGGTTTTCACCGTCTGTCCAAGGCGCGATTTCCGCCATATCGACACCCGCCAAAGCACCCAGAGTCGGAGTGACATCGATTGTAGAAACGGGATCGTCAATACACCCAACGGGCAGCGAAGTTGCCGAAATCATGAGCGGAACCCGAGCCGAGCCTTCGAAGAAGTTCATCTTG
The DNA here is from genome assembly GCF_059612885.1 of Ruegeria sp. YKSD179. Taxonomy (NCBI): domain Bacteria; kingdom Pseudomonadati; phylum Pseudomonadota; class Alphaproteobacteria; order Rhodobacterales; family Roseobacteraceae; genus Ruegeria; species Ruegeria sp. YKSD179. Next base: position 66,193 of record NZ_JBXWRL010000009.1, read on the forward strand.
AACCACAATCCTCGTTCACCCAACATGTCGCCATGATCCGAGACAAACAAAATGATTGCCTCTTGCCGAGTGTTATCCAGCACTTCCAATAATTCGCCGATCTTTTCGTCAAGATACGAGATGTTCGCAAAATAGGCTCGGCGGGACCGGCGGATATCCTCCTCTGTAATGTCGAAACTCCGCCAGTCATTGGCGTCAAATATCCGTTGCGCGTGCGGATCCTGATTTTCGTAACCAATGTCGGCAATTTCAGGCAAAAGGTGTTCGCAGTCTTCGTAAAGGTCCCAGTATTTTCGCCGTGCGACATATGGGTCATGCGGGTGCGTGAAGCTAACGGTCAGGCTCCAGGGACGATCGTCTTTGCCTCGGGCCAAATCATAAAGCTTGGCCTTAGCGTGGTAAGCGACTTCGTCGTCATACTCCATCTGGTTGGTGATTTCTGCAATACCGGCGCCTGTGACCGAGCCCATATTGTGATACCACCAATCGATCCGCTCGCCTGGTTTTCGGTAATCCGGAGTCCAACCGAAATCAGCCGGATAGATGTCCGTCGTCAGCCGGTCTTCGAAGCCGTGCATTTGGTCCGGACCAACAAAGTGCATTTTCCCGGATAAGCAGGTATAATACCCCGCGCGGCGCAGATGATGCGCGTAGGTCGGGATATCACTGCGAAATTCGGCTGCATTGTCATAAACCCCGGTTCGGGAGGGCAACTGACCCGTCATGAAACTGGCCCGGCCAGGCGCGCACAACGGAGAAGCTGTATATGCGTTTGCAAACCGTGTGGACCGTGCCGCCAGTTTTTTCAGATTTGGTGCGTGCAGCCAGTCTGCCGGACCATCGGGAAAGAGGGTGCCGTTCAACTGATCCACCATGAGGATCAGAATGTTAGGTTGGGTCATTCTCTGCCTCTAAAAACCTGGCGAGAACACGCAGGGCGTGATCCACTGCTAATTGTGGCTCTTCCGGTGCGCTTAGTGCAGCGCGGATATAAAGCCCATCTATCAATGCTATCATATCCTCTGCAGCCTCGACCGGATCGGACAAAGCAGGGCGCATCGCGTCAATCAGGTTTGAACGGATACGCGACTGATAGATTTGCCAAAGACGCAGCGCGTCCCCGTTGGTTTGCGCCAGCACATAGAAGGTCATCCAAGCTGCAATGACGTCCGGTGTAAAACACGCGGGCCCAAAACATGCACGGATGATGGCGTGTGGGCGTTCACCCGGCGCGGCCTGTTTAAGTTCTTGGCGTGCCTCTGCCCCGAAATCGCTTAGAATCTGTCGCATTGCAGCAAGAAAAATCTGGTCTTTTCCACCAAAATAGTGATGCGCCAAAGCGCTGGACATTCCCGCGCGCTTGGCGATCTGACTGACAGTAACGTCCAACGATTTCTTTACACCCAACTCCGCAATTGTCGCTTTGACAATCGCGTCCCGGCGGATCGGTTCCATTCCCAATTTTGGCATAACCGCCTCTCAGCCTCACCTAATCCGTTCGAAGGCTAAGAGGATTTTATTGACTCGTCAATCAACAACCTTTCGCAAACGCTCGGGCGGGCATTCCGAACCCGAAGGCGGCGTGCCGCTTGAACGTTTTAGAACAGCCTCACGCCACGCAATGAAACTGACGGCTGCCAGAATCAACGTTCCGCCCGCCACAACCCAGATGTCGACGCTTTCGTGAAAAACGATGGCCCCCAGTAATGTAGCCCAGATTAATTGCAGGAATGTGACCGGCTGAGTGACGGCAACAGGTGCCGCTTGTAGCGCATGTGTCATGAAATAATGCCCAGCAGTGGCAAAGCTGGCGACTAAAAATAATACTCCAAGGTCACGCAGTCTCGGCGGTTCCCAAACGGCGACAGCAAAAGGTATAAGCGCAATTGTCACCCAGATCGAAAGATGAGCCACAACAACCGAAGGTCGGATATCACGCACCATTACCTTGGCCAAAAGGTAAGACCCCCCCAATGCCAATGATGTTCCCAGCATTGCGATATGCCCCGGTGAAACTTCGCGGAAACCCGGACGCAAAATGATAACAACACCGACCAATGCCACGCCAATCGCTGCAATTCGGCGAAAGGCAAGTCTTTCCCCAAGAAAAAGCGCTGCGCCCAGCGTGACGTATACCGGTGTCATGTAGTTCATCGCTGTGACCTCGGCCAACGGAATGCGCGTCATGGCGAAAAACCACAGCATTACCGCCGCTGCATGAACCACTCCGCGTAGGCCAAAAAGGGTCACATTTCGACGGGTCAAACGTGTAGCGACAATGGCGCGCAAAGCCGGAAGCAGAAATACCAACCCCAATGCGTACCGCAAAAATGCCGCCTGTATTGGGTTCATGGTTGTTCCCAATGTCTTGACCAGCGCCGTCATGACCACAAAGGACATACCTGCGGCAAACATCCAAAACATGCCGGCAATTGGGCGCGATTGATCAGTGGCAATACTCATGGGTTTGTTGAACACCTAAACCCGGCACTCCACAACCCTTCACATGGCAACAAGTTTAAGTGCGATCCCCAGCATCACGATCCCTATAATTAGATCTAATACTTGCCACGACCTCGGACGCCTGAAAACCGGAGCCAAAATACCCGCCCCATACCCAAGCGAAAAAAAGAACACGAAACTGGACGTCATCGCGCCAATGGCGAAAGCCATCTGATCTTCGTACTGCGCTGAGATTGAACCGATCAAAACGACGGTGTCCAGATAGACATGAGGGTTCAGCCAGGTAAATGCCGACACGGTAAGCAATGCAGCACGCAGGGTCATGCTTTGGCCTGGCCCAGTTTCCAGGACCGATCCGCCCTGCCAGGCAGAGTGAAAGCTTCGCATTGCATACCATATCAAAAATACCGCACCGCCATAGCGCATCGCCGTTTCGAACCATGGCGCGGCCTGCGTCAGAGTTCCAAAGCCGGCTACCCCCGCGGCGATCAGAATGGCATCTGAGGTTGCGCAGATCAGGCACAAAGCAAACACATGCTCTCGTCTTAGGCCTTGTCTGAGCAGGAAGGCGTTTTGTGCGCCAATTGCCAGGATCAGGCTGAATCCCAAAGCGAAACCTGCAATCAGCGACGTTGTCATTTTGCCTCCATATTTGGAGGCGTTGACTAACCCACTTTGCTGGCTCTATCAAATTAAAGAAACTTCTCCTAAGTTAGAATCTCTAATGCGTTTCGACCCCCATCAACTGTCCGCTTTGTCCGCTATTTTGCGGCATGGGAGCTTTGAGGCTGCAGCTTCGGAACTTGCGGTGACACCTTCGGCCATATCGCAGCGGATCAAAGCATTGGAAGACCGTGTTGGCGCGTCTTTGATCCAGCGGGGCAACCCATGCTCCGGCACGCCGACCGGACTACGGATAGCGCGGCACGCCGAGGATATTGGACTTTTAGAGGCTCAACTGACCAGAGAACTGGCGCTTGAAACCAGTCCGGGCGCGGCACGCGTGAGGATCGCGGTTACTGCAGACAGTCTGGCAACCTGGTTTATTGATGCTATGGCTAAAGTTGACGGAATGCTCTTCGATCTGGTGATCGATAATCAAGATTACTCGGCTGCGTGGTTACGCCGCGGCGAGGTCAGCGCCGCCATTTCCGTAGGCGGTCATGCCGTAAGCGGTTGTGATACCTTTTCACTTGGGTCTCTACGCTATTTGCCTACTGCAAGTCCTGACTTTATTCGAAAATGGTTCGCAGTCGGCGTAACGCCCGTGACTCTGGCCAAGGCTCCTTGCCTGATATTCAATCCAAAAGACAAACTGCAGAGCACCTGGATCGAGGCGCAAACCGGCACCCGTATTTCGCCGCCTTCGCATTTTCTGCCTTCATCACAAGGTTTCGTCGACGCCGCCATCGCTGGCGTGGGTTGGGGGATGAATCCCGAAGTCCTGGTGCGACCCATGCTCGAAGACGGCAGGCTTTGCGAGCTAGTCCCCGGCAAGCCGTTGGACATTCCACTGACATGGCAAGTCGGAAGGATACTTGCCCCCGCCCTGACTTCGCTAACCCGGGCCGTCAGGCAAGCAGCGGCACAGATTATGGTTCCATCCGAATGAGGACTTAAGTTAAAGGTTTGCAGCCTTTACCTCTTCAGGAATGACGACGCGGTAACATAGGACCGCCGCCAAAATACTTACCGCACAGATGAACATGATGGCCAAAGAAACTTCGTGCATGTGCGCGACCGCTGCCAGGACCGATGAGATAACAACGGCAGATATGCGGCATATGCTTTTGATTGCTGCAGCCCCTTGTACGCGTTGATCTTTCGGAGCCACATCAAGAAAATACAATTTCCGTGCACTACTGACACCAGTGACCGCCACGGTCACGACAAACAACGCGGCGGCATGCAAATGAATGTCATGATCGGCACCCAGATAATGTATACTCAGCAACGCGATCCCTGTGCATGCTACCATCAGCGTGCCTGCAACCATGACGGCTCGATGGGATTTCATATTCACAACCTGCCACAACGGCGCAGATACAAGATATCCCGACGCGGAAGAAACAATCATCGCGGTCAGTCCCTTTGCAGATGAATGGTGCGCTTCCGCAGCGATCAAAGCGAAGAAGGGTACCGAAAGTGACACCACAACCAAAGGCAGCCTCATGACCATATAATGTCGGAACCATGGTTGTTCAAACATCTTGGAAATGTTGGTGAAATTCTCAACGAACCTCGTTTTTCCAACATCTTTTTCGGAGGTTTCCTTCTTCTTTTCCGCCTCGGCCATCGCCAGAATTGAAAGGCCAGAAAGAACGAAAAATGTTACAGAAACTGCTATGACAGCCGAGTGGCGCGAGAACGGTGGAGCGTCCTTCATGATCTGATGAATCAATAATGCCAAACCAATCGTAGCTAACCCCCCAGCCCCAAGCTGAAGGTAGTGCAATGCCATCCGAGACTTTGATTTGACATGATCCCCAATCAGATCCGTGTAAAGCAGTGACTGAACTTCTTCGATCAGACCAATCATCAAAAAAGCAGTCGCAAATGCCAAAGCAACAATCGGGACAACACCAGTAGCGGCCAAAGCCAAAGCGAGAACCAAACAGGCCCCGACCGCGACCTCGGTCAACGCAATCGCCCGTTTTTTTCGTTCACGAGCCGCTATCGAATGCGCAAGGAATACGTCAGCGACCATACTTCCAAACATACGTATCGAGACTAGAGCACCGGCGAGAAACATTGGTAGCTCAAGCGACACCGCCAGGAAGGGCAAAACGACCGATGGGCTTCCGAGTGTCCACGCGACCTGAGACAATATGCTTTGACCGGCCAGAACCGGGACATTCCGTCTTGCAAGATCAGGGGAGGTATCCGCCATACGCTCATTTCAGGAGTGACTTGAAGTCCAATCATCCCTTTTGTTTTGTGTGCTCTTTTCGAATGTACCGTCTTTGCACCGAACGGCCAAGTAGCCAATCACAGTACGAAAAACCCCAGCCATTCGGCCGGGGTTCAAAAGGTTTCAGGTCAGATGCTGTTCAGAGTTGCGCCATGACCTCGTCAGTAGCTTCGAAATTGGTTGTAACTCGTTGCACGTCGTCGTCATCCTCAAGTGCATCGACCAACTTCATCAGTTTCTGCATATCCTCAAGACCCAACTCCGTCGTCGTAGTGGGTTTCCAAACCAGCTTGGTGGATTCCGACTCTCCCAAATTGGCTTCCAACACGTTTGAAACTTCGTTCAGATCGGTATCCGCGCACCAAATAATGTGGCCATCATCCGAACTTTCAACGTCTTCGGCGCCAGCCTCGATAGCAGCTTCGAAAATAGTGTCCGCATCGCCAGCAGAAACGGGGTAAACCACCTCTCCTTTACGTTCGAACATGAACCCGACCGAACCGGTTTCACCAAGGTTACCGCCATTCTTGGAGAAAGTCGAACGGACAGTCGACGCGGTGCGGTTGCGGTTGTCGGTCATTGTCTCGACAATTACAGCTACACCGTTAGGGCCGTAGCCTTCATAACGGATTTCCTCGTAATCGTCGCCTTCACCCGCAACAGATTTCTTGATGGCGCGGTCAATCACATCCTTGGGGACCGAGTTCGACTTGGCCTCTTTCACCGCTAGACGCAGGCGCGGGTTCTTGTCAGGATCAGGGTCACCCATCTTGGCGGCGACTGTGATCTCTTTGGATAACTTGGAAAACAGTTTGGACCGCGCGGCGTCCTGACGACCCTTGCGGTGCTGGATGTTGGCCCATTTGGAATGGCCTGCCATATTGCGTCCTCGTCTTCGTAATTACGTATTTGGCGCTCATATAGACGTTTGCGCACCGTGTGATCAAGGGATCGGCTTGCCCGGACCGTCACGGTGGCTATGGTGTCGTTATGACAACTGACCAGATCATTCTTTTTAGCCTTTTCATCAGTGTGTTCGGAATGTTGCTGTGGGGGCGGTTCCGCTATGATCTGGTCGCGTTTGCCGCCCTTATGATCGGCGTCATTTTGGGCGTCGTACCCATAGACAACGCTTTTTCGGGATTTGGTCACCCCGCCACGATTATTGTTGCGCTTGTACTTGTGGTCTCAGCGGGCCTTGTACGGTCTGGAGCTGTATTTCTTATCACGCGCACGTTGGTAGATGCCTCGCGTGGGTTGGGGGCTCATATTGCCCTGATGGGAGGGATCGGAGCAATCCTGTCGGCTTTCATGAACAACGTGGCTGCACTTGCGCTCTTGATGCCGGTAGACATCCAAACTGCGCGCAAAGCTGGCAGGTCAGTTGGATTGAGCCTGATGCCATTGAGTTTCGCCACCATTTTGGGTGGCATGGCCACTCTGATCGGAACTCCACCGAACATAATCATCGCATCGATAAGAGCCGAAACACTGGGCGAACCGTTTCGCATGTTTGATTTTGCTCCGGTCGGCGGCCTTGCCGCGATTGTTGGTCTTGCCTTCGTTGCCCTAGTGGGCTGGCGGCTGATACCAAACCGTGGTCCACAGGTAGAAACGTCCGAGGCTTTGGCCGAATACATTGCTGAGCTTACAATTCCGCCAGAATCCGCCCACATCGGGAAGCGGGTCAGCGAATTATATGAAGTTGCTGAAAAATCCGACGTGGCGATCATTGGCCTGATCCGTGACGATAAACGGCGCTATGGCAGATCAGCTCATGCTACGCTGAAAGAAGGTGACGCATTGGTGCTGGAAGCCCGTCCCGAAGCATTGGATGAGTTTCGGGCGGCGCTAGCTCTGGATTTCTCGGACTCACGCCGTCAGGAGCTTTTGACTGCCGAAGGGGACGGTTTGGAGGTGACCGAGGTCGTCGTCACTGAAAACGCGCGTATTACCGGACGAACGGCCCAGGCAATTGGTCTGGCTTGGCGCCAGAGCACGGTTTTAATGGGAATTTCGCGTCAGGGGCGCAGCATAACAAGTCAGGTCCGAAAAACCGTGGTTGAGCCCGGTGACATCCTGCTCTTGTTGTGTCCGCGGGACCGCACCTCTGACGTGACCGAGTGGTTAGGGTGTTTGCCGCTGGCCGAACGCGGTTTGAACGTTACCGCAAACGAAAAAGCTTGGCTGGCAATCGGGTTGTTCGCAGCCGCGGTTCTGGCCGCCAGTGTCGGGATTATTTATCTACCGATCGCGCTGGGTCTGGTCGTGATAGCCTATGTGCTAACCAAGATCATGCCGATTGCTGATGTTTATAACCACATCGAATGGCCCGTTGTCGTTTTGCTTGGCTCAATGATTCCATTAGGCAGCGCCTTGGAAAGTTCCGGCGGCACAGAACTTATAGCAAATGCGCTGGTACAGCTCACCGATGGCTTACCTGCGTGGGCTATTCTAACCGTGCTGATGGTCGTAACCATGACCTTGTCAGACGTGCTCAACAATACGGCGACAGCCATTGTTGCGGCCCCGGTCGGTATTCAGATGGCGCGCGCGCTCGAGGTTTCGCCCGACCCGTTTCTGATGACCGTTGCCGTCGCGGCTTCGGCCGCGTTTCTTACGCCAATCGGGCATAAAAATAACACGCTGGTTCTTGGACCGGGCGGTTATCGTTTCGGCGACTATTGGCGCATGGGGTTGCCGCTGGAAATTCTGATCATTGCAGTTTCCGTGCCCGCAATCCTTGTCTTCTGGCCATTATGAGCGGTAGTAGCGCGGAATGAAACGATTTCTTATCCTTCAATTGCGACCGGAAACCGATGCGTCGGATGCTGAATTTGCATCGATATTGGACAAAACAGAGCTGTCGCAAGAACAGGCCCATCGCATCCGCCTGGACCGCGAGTCATTGCCTGAAAAATTGAACGTTTCAGAATATGCGGCTGTCATCGTTGGGGGTGGACCCGGGTGTGTCAGTGATGATCCAGACGAAAAATCCCCGTTGGATGCACGCATTGAAAACTCGATAATGGGCCTGATGCCGCAGATCACGGCAAAGGACCATCCATTTATGGGGTGTTGTTACGGGCTGGGAATTCTGGCCGCCCATTTGGATGGCAACGTGAGTAAAAAGAATTTCGGAGAGCCCGTAGGCCCGTCCACTTGCCGACTAACCCAAGACGGTATGCATGATCCGTTGACGGCAGGCCTGCACACTGTTTTCGACGCCTTTGTTGGCCACAAAGAAGCTGTGCAGAAACTACCCGCCGGTTGCGTTCATCTGGTCGCCTCAGACCCCTGCCCGTATCAAATGATCCGGTGGGGGCAGAATGTATATGCCACGCAGTTTCACCCCGAAGCGGATGCCAAAGATTTTGAACAGCGCATCAACATTTACAAAGACCATGGATATTTCCCACCGGAAGATGCGCAGTCACTTATCGATATATGCCACGCAGCTGATGTCACTCAGCCTGGTGAAATCCTGCGCCGTTTCGCGCAGCGTTACGGGTGACCTAACGGCGCGGTTGCTTGCAAGGTGGCGGCTCGCATAGATTGGTCCGAAGCGACTTTGGGAGGAGTTGTATTTGGATCTTTTAATCAATGTGGGCCTGCCAATTTCCTTGGCGATAATCATGCTATCTTTGGGTATCGGGTTGGAGATTGCAGACTTCCGGCGCGTTCTAAGCCGCCGTTACCCTTTCGCCATCGGTGCAATATGTCAGGTGGTTCTTCTGCCCATTGCCGCATTTGCAACCGTAAAGCTGTTCGCTTTACCACCAGAGATCGCCGTTGGATTCATGCTGTTGAGTTTTTGCCCAGGCGGCGTCACCAGCAATATACTGTCAAAACTCGCCAAGGCGGACGTTGCGCTGTCAGTCAGCCTTACCGCCGTGATAAGCCTTCTTTCAATTCTGACCGTCCCAATCCTTGCTGCATGGGCAATCGGCCATTTCATGGGTGAGAATGCCCCAGAGGTTTCCATCAGTGGATTGGCTGTGGCCATGTTTTTGATCACGACATTGCCAGTGGCAATTGGTGTCGCCATCCGAAACTTTGCCGAGGGATTTGCAGACCGTGTTGATGCGCCTTTGGCCAAACTTGCAACAGCATTGTTCATACTAATCGTCGTCGCCGCTTTGGCCGGAAACTGGCAGTTGTTTGTGGAAAATCTTGGCGTGATGGGGGCAGGCCTGATCTCGTTGAATGTGGCGCTGTTACTGATTGGATTGGGTCTAGCGCGTGTCGCGAACCTTTCGTGGAAAGAGAGCAAGGCGATTTCAATCGAAACTGGTATTCAGAATTCTACACTTGGAATCACACTAGCAGCCCTGATTACTGGAACGGAAAGCGGATTCAGCCCACTTGCATTGCCCGCTGCAGTTTACGGGATCACAATGTACGCAGTTGCGATCCCCTTTCTGATCTGGTTCCGAAGCCGCTGAAAGGATGAACCATGGGCGAAAACAAGGCGGACGCGATTGTTGTTGGCGGTGGCCTTGCCGGTCTGGTTGCTGCGGCCGAATTGGGTGATCGCGGCAAAAAGGTCATTGTGCTGGACCAAGAACCCGAACATTTTCTGGGCGGTCAGGCGTTCTGGAGTCTTGGTGGCTTGTTCATGGTTGATACCCCAGAACAACGCCGGATGGGCATCCGCGACAACCGCGAACTGGCTCTTCGTGATTGGATGGGTAGTGCGCAGTTTGATCGCGAAGAAGACCGTTGGCCCCGAAAATGGGCCGAAGCTTACGTCGAATTCGCAGCGGGAGAAATGCGCCCTTGGTTGCACAAGATGGGTCTGCGTTGGTTTCCGGTGGTAGGCTGGGCAGAACGTGGCGGTTCGTTCGCTGATGGGCACGGCAATTCTGTGCCTAGGTTCCACATCACCTGGGGCACAGGTCCGGGTGTGCTTGAACATTTCATCCGCAGGGTAAAAGACCATGTGGCGGCTGGACTAATACAATTGAAGTTTCGGCATCAGGTAAGCCATATCATTATGCAAAATGGCTCTGCCAAGGGCGTATCCGGTGAAGTGCTTGCGGACGACACCGCCCAACGCGGTGGCAAAACCAACCGTGACGAAGTTGGTGAGTTCGAAATCTATGCACCATCGATAATTGTTACGTCGGGCGGGATTGGCGGCAATTTTCATATGGTACGAAAAGCATGGCCGCGCGAGCGTTTGGGCGAACCGCCCCAAAATATGGTGGCCGGAGTACCGTTCCATGTCGATGGGCGAATGATCCCCATCAGCGAGAAAGCCGGGGGACACATTATTAATGGCGATCGCATGTGGCATTACACAGAAGGTGTGCGGAATTGGGACCCTATATGGCCTTCGCACGGAATCCGCATCTTACCGGGCCCAAGTTCGATGTGGTTTGACGCCTGCGGCAACCGACTGAAACCGCCTTACCTGCCTGGTTTCGACACATTGGGTACGCTGCAAGAGATCCTAAAAACCGGATATGATTACAGCTGGTTCATTCTGACGCAAAAGGTGATCAAGAAAGAATTCGCCCTTTCTGGCTCGGAACAAAATCCGGATTTTACCTCCGGAAGTTGGAAAGAGGTGATCCGCCAGCGCATCCTTTCAGGATCAAAGGCAACGGCCCCTGTCGAAGCCTTTAAGGAAAAGGGCGAGGATTTCGTCGTCGCGAATACCTTGACCGAGTTGGTAGGTGGAATGAACCAACTCGGAGACGGCCAGATTGATGAAGCCCATTTGCGGGAACAGATTGAAGCGCGGGACTCGCAAATCGGCAATCCGTTTTCAAAGGACGCTCAAATAATGGCGATTCTCGCTGCCCGCAATTATCTCGGTGACAAATTAATCCGCACTGCCAAGCCGCACCGGTTCCTTGAACCTAAAAACGGTCCGCTTATCGCAGTCAAGCTGCACATCCTAACACGCAAAACTTTGGGAGGACTACAAACCAATCTGGACAGCCAGATGTTAGGCGCAGACGGAAATATCGTTCCCGGCCTCTTCGCTGCTGGCGAGATCGCCGGATTTGGCGGTGGTGGATATCACGGTTACAATGCACTTGAGGGCACCTTTCTAGGAGGATGCATTTTTTCAGGCAGAAATGCAGGACGCTCCAGAGCTGTAGCCTAGTGTGCCGCTGCGCTACGGTGTGCGGACGAAATTCACGACAGGTTCGCCAGCTTCATCAAGAAACACCAAACTGTTCCCTGAAACGGCGTAGGTCGTTACCTTTTGCAGTGCATCGAAGAACTGCTTTTCAACTTCTTCTATCGATGGCGGGCATGCCATCAAGGTAGCAGCCATATTGTCAGGGAAATTTATCGAATTCCCTGAAATCTCAACCTGACCGGAAAAACGGTTACAACCGCCAGTACCACCAAAAGTTCCACCCTCGGCAAATTCGATCTGCGGTTGCCGTTCGGCATTCAGCACGTCTCCGTTCAAACCGACCGCTGTCCACTTGCTGTTCTCAAGGGAAGCAAGGCCCTGCCCCGCCGCTTGCACAAGAACCAAATCGGCTGAATTTCCTGCGCCGTTTGTTATGACGGGATAGGCCTGATCAGTGGTCATTAGCAATTTGTCTCCCTGATACATTGTGGCGCGCACCACATATTGCATTCTGTCGTCGATCAAAGCGTCATCATAATTTAACTCAAACGGCGCGGGCACGCCCGTTAAAGCGTACCTTTGTGCGGCAAGGGTTACCGATGGTGCATCTGCTCGGGATACATCCTGAAGTTCCACAAATAATGTCGTGCCTGGCCGCACGGCTATTCTTTCGCGGTACGTTGCCGTGCCTTCGATCGTTCCTGCCAGTGCCCCGTTGAAAATGGTTGCCGAAGCCATCATGGAAAGCAGCGCGATCCGTCCTGTTTTGGCCATGGGTTCATTCCCTTTCGCAATATCGTGACTCAAAAGTCGTAAGTTCTTTTGAAATTACAAGGACATCTCCGAAAAATCAGCGGTTCTGTGCCGATATCAAAGGGGCCAGATGAGTGGGATCAACAAAGACGCTAATAATCCAACGGTCAGGTTAAGTGGCACACCTACCTTAAGAAAATCAGTGAACCGGTATCCACCGGGACCGTAAACCATCATGTTGGTCTGATACCCTATGGGCGTTGCAAATGAGGCCGATGCCGCAACCATCACTGCAACGACCAGCGGTCGCGGGTCAATTCCGACAGCCTGCGCCAGACCAATCGCGATTGGTGTTACGACAACGGCAACAGCATTGTTCGACACAAGTTCGGTCAGAATAGAAGTCAATAGATAGACGGCCCAGATAATCAGGAATGGCGGCAGCGAACTTAGCCCGGGTGCGACGGTTTCGACAATCAGCGATACGGCGCCGGACTCTCCTAACGCCGCGCCAATTGCCAGCATCGCGAAAATCAGAGCCAACAAGCGACCTTCAACAAAGGAAAACGCCTCATCCGCGTCGATACATCGGGTTATTAAGACGATTGCTACCGCTACAATAGACAATAAAAGGATCGGGGCCACGCCTAGCGCAGCCAATGCTACGATACCAACGAGAGCACCGATAGCGATAGGCGCATGGCTGCGACGGAAAGCGCGCACCGAAGGTTGGCCCACGTCCACCATATCCATATCTGCCGCCAGTTTCTGAATGTCAGCGGCGGCGCCCTCTAGCAAAAGGGTATCGCCGACCCGGACAACCAGATCATCCAGCTGCCGCCCTATGTTCTGATTCCGGCGATGCACTGCAAGGACATAAACGCCATATCGGCGGCGCAAACGCATCGCACCCAATGTGCGACCTACCATACGGCAGCCCGGCGTGATCAGGACCTCAACCGTCTTGGTTTCGACCGCTGAAACCTGATCCACACGCTTGAGCTCTTTGTTGGTCTGCAGGCTTAGTAACTCAGTCATTTCGGTTCGCAGTACTACCCTGTCGCCGACGTTCAGTGTCACTCCTTTGAGGTTGCGGCGTAGCGACTCGTCTCCGCGGACAACATCAATCAAGCGAACACCTGGACGTTTAAACAATTGCACACCAGTGACTTCGCGCCCAATCAGGTTGCTATCTGGTGGAATGACGGCCTCTGTAAAGAATTTCATCTTTGATTTGTCGCTCAGAAGGGACGCCAAGCTGTCGCGCTCCGGCAATAAACGCGGCGCAATAAAGCGCAGGTAAATCATGCCATAAATTACAAGGGCAATGCCCAACGGTGTGACTTCGAATATCGTAAACGCTGCCATTCCCTGCGTACGCGCAACACCATCAACCAACAGGTTCGTCGAGGTTCCGATCAGTGTCAGCGTACCACCCAAAATCGCTGCGTAACTGAGCGGTATCAACAACTTGGAAGCCGGCAGGTTCAACGTTCGCGCGATCTGTACGAACACCGGAATCATGACGACAACGACTGGCGTGTTCGAAACAACCGCCGAAGCGAGAATAACAAATGCCATCAGCAACCCAATTGCAAACCTTGGGTTTACCTGTGCTTGTTTTTGGGCGACAGATGTAAATGCATCCAAGGCACCAGTCCGGACGAGTGCTCCCATCACAATAAACATGGCTGCGATTGTCCAAGGTGCTGGATTGGAAAGAACAGTCAGCGCGCTCTGGTAGGGTAGAATGCCGGTTATTAGCATCAAGGCAACGCCGCCGATTGCCACGACCTCGGTCGGGTAGGCCTCGCGAAGGAACATTGCAAACATACCCGCGACAATTACCAGCGCCAGTATTGCGCTGGCCATATCTGTGAGTTGAAGGAATTGCATTACTGGTATTCTGTCCGAACCCTGGCCTGGCGCAGTTGCCTTTAAGACAGTGTCCCGCATTGGGCGCAACAGGGCAAGCCTGTCGTTTAGTTCAGGGTGCAGCCGGCTGCAAACACCCGCCAATCCGCACCATTCTTACGCTTTTCGCCTGCCCATCGCGATCATCTGTTTCAACAAAAACACCACTCAGGGTGGCTTCGCCACTGGCGGGCGTGAACCGAGCCTTTGGCATCCCGGTAATAAAGCGGCGCATAGGTTCCTGTTTATCCATCCCGATAACCGAGTCGTAGTCACCGCACATGCCGGCATCAGTCAAATAACCCGTACCGCGGGATAAGATTTGCGCGTCCGCTGTCGGAATATGGGTATGGGTTCCAACCACAAGACTTGCGCGACCGTCGCAATAATGACCCATGGCCATTTTTTCCGAAGTAGCCTCGCAATGCATTTCCACGATGATGGCCTGAGCCTGTCCGCCACGAGGATGAGATTTCAGGATCGGCTCGATGGCCGAGAAGGGATCGTCGAACGGGCGTTTCATAAACACTTGTCCAAGCACCTGTGCCACCAGAACCTTTCGGCCACCTGGCGCTGTATAAAGTCGATGACCGCGACCCGGAGCGCCCTTTGCAAAGTTGATTGGGCGCACGATACGCGGCTCGTTTTCGATGAACTGCAGCATGTCTTTTTGGTCGAAAGCGTGATCGCCTAACGTCAGGCAATCGGCGCCCGCATCCAACAACAGCTTTGCGTGGTCACCACTCAACCCCATGCCGTTCGAGGCGTTTTCGCTGTTCACCACAACAAAATCCAGACGCCAATCCTCCCGAAGACGCGGCAGGAGCTCTTGAACCGCGGCGCGACCAGCACGCCCTACAACGTCACCAAGAAATAATATCCTCATGCAGTCTGTCCTAAGTGTGGTATCCCGTTAGCACAAGTGATTAAACTGCCGCCCTCAACCGCCAGATCGAATTCCATTGGAGTTTCAACATGCACCGCTTTCTCGCCTCGACCATAGCCTTGATGACAGTCGTAGCCTGTGACTCTGAGCCCGAGCAATCGACGGAATTAGCAAACCCTGCTGCGACTTTCTGTATAGAGAGCGGCGCGAAATATGAAATCCGCGACGGCGTGAATGGTCAATCGGGCGTGTGCATTCTGCAGGACGGCAGCGAAGTAGACGCGTGGGAATATTTCCGAGAAAACAATCCTGGCTGAAATCGGAGCCAGTCTAAGACTTGATCGAAATGACGCGGCTTTCCGTGACCACCATATCTAACAGCTGATCAGTAGGCTCTAACGGCAGCTCTGCCACCTCCTGCCCATCAAAGGCAAATCCAATAGCGAGTGTCGGATGGTTGGCACGCAACCTTGCAAGGGTACGGTCGTAAAATCCGCCTCCATAACCAAGGCGTCCGCCGCTAGCGTCGAACGCCACCAAAGGTACGATCAAAATCTCGGGATCAAAGTAGTCCTCTATTTCCGGAACTTTCGCTCCAAACGGGCCATCCTTCAGCGTGCCTTCGGGCGTCCAGCGGGAAAACTTCAACGGTTGACCCGCGCCTTGAATAACGGGAACGCCAACCGGACCATAAGCAGCTGCTTCTGCCATTGCCGGCAGTGGATCAATTTCGGTTCGGATAGGAATGTATCCCGATAGGGGCACCCCGCGATACCCTGCCAACACCTCAGATAATCTACCGGCGGATCCTGGCAACCTTAGATCAAAGGCCGCCTTACGGCGTTCAAATGCGGCTTTTCGCGCAGCGGCTTTTTTTTCGGTCAGATCGGTCAAAGTAGCACCACGCTTGCAAGTCCAAGGAAGATAAAGAAACCCATGACATCTGTTGTTGTGGTTACAAAGGTTCCAGATGCAAGCGCAGGGTCAACTCCTATACGATCCAACGCGACTGGAACGACCGTTCCGACAAAACCAGCTATGATCATATTCACAACCAATGCCGTGCCGATCACAACGCCCAGCATCGGTGAGGCGAACCACATCATTCCAACTATGCCCAATACGACGGCAAAACACAGTCCGTTCAGCATGCCAACCAATAACTCTCGTCGGATGACCCGCAGAACGTTTGATCCGGTAAGGTCGCGAGTGG
This sequence comes from Ruegeria sp. YKSD179, assembly GCF_059612885.1. Lineage (NCBI taxonomy): Bacteria > Pseudomonadati > Pseudomonadota > Alphaproteobacteria > Rhodobacterales > Roseobacteraceae > Ruegeria > Ruegeria sp. YKSD179. The sequence continues at coordinate 82,430 of NZ_JBXWRL010000009.1, forward strand.
CCAGCGCCCGCACCGCAACGGTGAGGGATTGCGTCCCGGCATTTCCGCCCATTGACGCAACGATAGGCATCAGAATGGCCAAAGCTACCAACCGATCAATCGCAGCCTCAAACTGGGAAATCACCAGTGAGGCACAGATTGCTGTACACAAATTGACCGCAAGCCAGGGCAGGCGTCGTTTGCTAGTGGCGGCAACGCTGTCGGACAACGAACTTTCGTTACTCACGCCCGCGAGGTGCAACATATCCTCTTCGTATTCTTCGTCCAGAACGACCATTGCATCGTCGATGGTGATGACACCGACAATACGTCCATCCGCATCCACCACTGGGGCTGAAATCAGGTGATACTGATTGAACGCATAGGCTACATCCTCTTCATCCTGATCAACGGGGATGGTGTGGAATTCCTGTTCGGCGATGTCGCGCAAGGCTATTTCACGCCGCGCGGCCATAAGTTTCCCGAGTGTAACTTGCGCAGTTGGCTTCAAACGGGGATCGATGAGTACCACGTGATAAAACTGCTCTGGCAGGTCGTCGTTGGCCCGCATGAAGTCAATTGCCTGACCAACCGTCCAATGCTCGGGCGCCATAACAATCTCGCGCTGCATAAGTCGGCCGGCCGAGTTTTCCGGGTAGGCCAGTGCCTGCTGTGCCGCATGGCGATCTGTCTCCTCCAGCGCGTCAAGAATGGTTTCCTGCTGTGGCTCTTCCAGATCTTCCAAAAGGTCGACGACATCGTCGCTTTCCATTTCGCGAACCGCCTCGGCAAGTACGTCGGGACGCAGTACAGCGATGACCTCTTCTCTGACGGCTTCATCCAATTCGGACAAGATGTCGCCATCAAATTCCTTGTCGTAAAGTCGGATAAGACGCGAGCGGTCGTAAGGATTAATCTGCTCCAGAAGGTCCGCAATGTCGGCTGGGTGCAGTGGCTCCAATAACTCGATCAGTTTACCGCGATCATCAACATCCACCGCATAAAGAATGGACGCCACTGTTCTGCGATCAAGCGCATAGGCGTCCTCCTCCCGCGGTTGGTCGGGTCCGGCTTCGTCTTTGACTGTAGTCATGCGCAACCCTCGCGTCGGTGATTTGCGTCTAAATAGAAGAAGCAGCTACCAGAAAACAATGACAATGCGCAGATTTACCCGCAACATGCGCCCGCTTATGCTGTAACGCAGCACAAAACTGGGTGGAGTATGGGAAACATGCCTCAAAAGACGTTACTGAAGGGGCGCGTTCTAAGCTTTTTGGAGTCACCTTTCGCCACCGAACCGACACGGGCGACAAATACTCATGAGGCGGTACTGATCGAAGACGGGAAAATAAAAGCACTGGGTTCGATAGCCAAATTGTCGCAAGAGCATCCAGAAGCGCAAGATGTGGAATATGGCCAGCACCTGATCATGGCAGGGTTTGTCGACCCTCATGTGCACTACCCGCAAACGGCAATGATCGCCAGTTGGGGTAAGCGTCTTATCGACTGGCTCAATACTTACACTTTCCCTGAGGAAATGAAATTCGGTGATCCCCGATACGCGTCGGAAATTGCCAACCGCTATCTTGACCTCACGGCATCGCACGGAACGACCACGATGTGCAGCTTCTGTACGATACACCCAGAGAGCGTTGACGCGTTTTTTGAGGCTGCACAATTGCGTGGGCAGCGCGTCGTGGCAGGCAAAACCTGTATGGATCGCAATGCCCCTGAAGGCCTCCGCGATACGGCTCAAACCGCCTACAATCAGTCGCAAAGCCTGTTGGAAAAGTGGCACGGGGTCAATCGGCTGTCCTATGCAATCACGCCACGATTTTCGCCGACGTCGACGCCTGAACAGCTTGAGGCAATGGGTGCTCTTTGGGCAAAGTACCCTCAATGCCTGATGCAGACGCATCTGTGCGAACAAACCGACGAAATCGAGTGGGTCCGATCTCTGTTTCCGAATGCCCGCGACTATCTGGATACCTACGAACAGTTTGGTCTGTTGGGCGGTAACGGGCTGTACGGACACGTCATTCATCTTGAAACACGCGAGCGTGAACGTCTGCGCGAAGTGGGCGCGGCCCTGATACATTGTCCGACCTCAAACACGTTTATTGGATCTGGCTTGTTTGAACTGGATGACCTTATGCGACAGGGGCACAGGATCGGTCTGGCCACAGATACGGGCGGTGGGTCCAGTTTCTCGATGCTTCGTACAATGGCAACTGCCTACGAAATCGGACAGTTGCAGGGAACGGCACTCCACCCGGCGCAATTGCTATGGCTGGGCACGGTTGGTTCCGCGCAGTCACTTCGGATGGATGACTGCATCGGAAATATTGCGCCAGGATTGGAGGCCGATTTGGTCGTCCTTGATCTTGCGTCGACTCCTGACATTGCGCAGCGAGAAGCAACGGCTGAGGACCTTTGGGAGGCTGTGTTCCCAACCATCATGATGGGCGATGATCGGGCGGTTGCCGATGTTTGGATTGGAGGAAACCGGGTCAGCCGAAAACCTTAATTCCGCAGAGCGCGGGCAAGTTGATTCTGGCGTTCTATCGCTGTTGGCAAATCGATAGTTGTGACGTGACCACCACGCACGATTTGTCGTCCTTCTACAAAGAGATGTTTGACACGCATCGGACCGGACAACAGCAAGGCCGCCGGGTCCCAACTGCCCGCGCTCTCAATACTCCGTGTATCCCAAACCGCAATATCGGCGCGTTTTCCAGGCATCAAACGACCACAGTCAGGTCGGTTCAGAACATCTGCACCGCCTCGTGTTGCGATCTCCAGCGCCTCACGGGACGACATGGCGTCGGCCCCGTTTACAACGCGCTGCATCAACATCGCCTGTCGGGCTTCGAGTATGAGATTGCCATTGTCGTTGCTGGCGGAACCGTCAGCGCCAAGGCCAACGTTTACCCCTTGGTCACGCATTTTTCGAACCGGAGCAATTCCCGATCCAAGACGACAATTTGAGCACGGGCAATGGGCCACTCCTGTCCCAGTTCTGGAAAATAGGTCAATTTCGACGCTATTCAGCTTCACACAATGCGCGTGCCAGACATCCGGTCCTGTCCAACCCAGATTTTCAGCGTATTGGCCGGGGCGACAGCCGAACTGAGCCTGAGAATAGGCGATATCTTCATCATTTTCGGCCAAATGGGTATGCAGCATGACGCCTTTGTCCCGCGCCAGCAACGCTGTGTCCTGCATCAATTCTTGACTGACTGAAAATGGCGAACATGGCGCCAATCCCACCCTGCACATCGCGCCTTCCATCGGATCATGAAACGCATCCACGACGCGGATCATATCCTCTAATATCACGGACTCTGGCTCGACTAAGTCGTCTGGCGGAAGGCCGCCGCCGCTTTCCCCGATACTCATCGCGCCACGCGTCGGGTGAAACCGGATGCCAACCTCGGCGGCCGCCACGATGGTATCGTCCAGACGAGATCCATTGGGATAGAGATACAAGTGATCAGAGCTGAGCGAGCATCCTGACAATGCCAATTCTGCCAGCCCTATTTGGGCCGAAGTAAACATCTCTTCAGGGCCAAACCGCGCCCAGATGGGATAAAGCGTTTTAAGCCAACCGAACAATAGGGCGTCCTGACACCCTGGTACTGCGCGAGTCAGAGTTTGGTACAGGTGATGGTGGGTGTTCACCAACCCCGGCGTTACGACACATCCAGTTGCGTCATGCACTTCGCCTGTGGTCTCTAACCCATGACCGATTTTTGCGATTTGCCCATCACGGATCAGCAGGTCGGCCTGTTCCAGTTCACGCCGCTCGTCGTCAATTGTTAGAATAGTGTCAGCGTTACAGATCAAAAATTCAGACATTTTTCGCGCTCCTGCAATTGCCCGTCTCATGCAAATGGAGTGCGAAGCTGGTGGAAAACGGGCTCAAGAACCAGCACGTGAAAATGGTAATCTTTCACTACATCGACAGCAACAGAATTCAATATTGCTTTAAGATTTCCAAAGCCGCTGCATGCAGCTCGGCGTTGGCAGCCGCCAGAGCACGCCCCCCACCATGAGCTGGGTCGCCTTTCCAATCTGTCACAACCCCACCGGCTGCGTGAATCAACGCGATTGGAGCTTGGATGTCGTAAGAATTCAGCCCCGCCTCGATAACAAGATCGATCTGTCCAGCAGCCAGCAAAGCATATGCGTAGCAATCCATCCCGTATCGGGTCAGCTTAGCGTGCTGTGAGACAGCGCGAAACGCCTCAGCCTCACTCGGAGTGCCGACTTCGGGAAAGGTAGTGAACACAATTGCTTCTTCAAGCGACTGCGTCTTGCGTGTCGTCAGTTTGCGTTGACCGGCCGGTCCCGTAGCAATGGCCAGTTCACCCTGTCCCATGAATCGTTCGCCAATATAGGGCTGATCAATCACACCCAGGCATGGACCGGTTTCATTACTAAGCGCGATCAGGACACCCCAGGTCGGCGTACCGCTAATGAACCCTCTTGTTCCGTCAATTGGATCTAAAACCCAAGTTCGACCGCTGGAACCCGCCGAATGTCCAAATTCTTCACCCAGAATGCCATCGTCAGGTCTGTGTTCGGCAAGAACAGCTCTCATCGCCTTCTCGGCCGCGCGATCGGCGATAGTCACTGGATCGAACCCACCCTCGACCTTGTTGTCCGCTTCTAGATCGGGCTGCCGGAAAAATGGCAAAATGGCCGCGCGCGCTGCGTCGGCCATTGTTTCGGCTATCTCAAGATCATTGGATGGGCTGTGTCGCATGTGGTACCCGTGCGATCACTGCGCCCCATTGTCAAGTGGGTCGATCAGGCAACTTCGCTCAGTACGCGGGCGAGTTCGAAAAGCCTGCGGCGCTGATTTTCTGGAATGGCGTAGTATGAGCGGACAAGATCCAGCGCTTCCTTGTCTCCCATTAGATCGGCAGGAACCGACTTTTTGTCATTGTTGCCTTTGGTTTCGTCTTCCAGGCCTTCGAAGAAAAAACTGACCGGGACATCCAATGCCTCTGCGATATCCCAAAGGCGAGACGCGCTTACACGGTTGGCCCCAGTTTCATATTTCTGGATTTGCTGAAACTTGATACCAACCTGCTGCGCTAACTGCTGCTGGGTCATGCCAATCAGCCAGCGGCGATGCCGGACGCGTTTGCCAACATGAACATCGACGTGATGGGTCATTGGTACTCTCCTTTTTAACTCAAACAACCATCCGGGAAATCGCTACAACACACACCCCGGCACAGCAGCGGGATGCTGATTACAAACTCCCCAACTCGGATACTCCCCCCGAATGGCACCCTTAAGCACTATGACGCATTCCATCTATTTTTCAAGCGGGTTGTATTCGGTGTTGCGAATAGTTGTTTGTGGTTGTGTCAAAAAGTTCATCTGTGTGAGTTCGTTTTCAGATTGGAAACAAAATTCGGCACCTACTTCGCAGAACACATCGCACAGACTCTTTCGAATTGACATTCATTGCGCGTCTATTGCCTATGCCCAAGACGATCAGGAGGGCCCACATGCTTGCGTATTGTGTCGAGACTCAAGGAAAACCGCCAACGCTGACAACTTTGGCCTTACCGACGCCATCCGACGGGCAAATACGTGTGCGGATCAAGGCTTGCGGCCTGAACTTTGCGGATCTTTTGATGCAGAAAGGCACGTATCAGGATACGCCCGAAGCCCCTTTCGCTCTGGGAATGGAAGTCGCGGGCATTGTTGACGAAATCGGAAACAATGTTTCGACCATCGCTCCGGGTGACCGTGTGGCGGTTTATTGTGGTTTTGGCGGGTTGGCTGAATACGGTGTCTTTGACGCAGATCGGGCGGTTCCTCTTCCCGAAACAATGAGTTTTGAAGATGCTGCCGCCATTCAGATTGCTTACGGAACCAGCCACATCGCGTTGGACCATCGCGCGCGGCTACAGCCGGGCGAAACGCTGCTTGTAACTGGTGCGGCAGGTGGTGTCGGCCTGACTGCCGTTGAGATTGGCAAGTTGATGGGTGCCAAAGTCATTGCTCAGGCGCGCGGCGCCGAAAGGCTGTCGGTAGCCGCGAATGCCGGAGCTGACTATCTGGTCGACGCCAGTGAGGACCTGCGCGAACGCGTTCTATCTTTGGGTGGCGCGGATGTTGTTTATGACGTGATTGGTGGCGACGTTTTCAATGCTGCGTTTCGGGCCACTAACCCAGAAGGCCGCCTATTGCCAATAGGTTTTGCAGGGGGCGAAGTGCCAAATATCCCAGCCAACCATTTGCTGGTAAAAAACCTGACCGTGATTGGACTGTATATCGGCGGATATTTAAAGTTCCGCCCCCAGATTGTGCAGGAAAGTTTTTCGACTCTGTTTCAATGGCACAAAGCAGGGCGGATCAAGCCCCATATTAGCCACGTCCTGCCACTTGGACAGGTGGCCGAAGGGATGCAATTGCTAAAAGATCGGAAGTCGACGGGTAAAATCGTGATTTCACTTTGAACCCTAGGCGACAACTGCCTTAAGCGGTGAGCCCCCGAGCATGAGAAAGTTCTGCCGTACCAAAGAAGCAAGGGCGTCAACAACTGCGTCACGTCCTTTATCAGCCCCATAAAGATTGATTCGGTGTGCAGGTAACTCTGGCAGGGCGCCACCCGATTCGATCTGCTCAAGATGGGCAGCCTCGGTACCGTCGAGCATCGCGTGAACGGCCAAGTCTGCGCTTACAGTCGCCTCGATGGTGCGGTCATTCTCGGTTTCAACAGACAATTCCCATGGAATACCTGCTGCATCCAAAGCAGCGATAACCTGAGGACGGAACAAGCAGCGTCGTCCAAGTGCAAGCGGAATTGGTCGCTTGCGCCATGCCGAACCGCCCGGCGCGCCGATCCATCTAAGTGGAAGTTCGGCAATAGTCTCGGCTCCGTCTGCTCCAGAAGCCTCCGTGGTAAGTATGAGATCGCATTCGCCGCGCCGGTACATCTCTTTCAATTGCATCGAGTAGGAAGAAACTAGTTGCACGCGTACGCGCGGAAAGTCGGCGTTGAAGCGCTGCAATACACGTGGGATAGCGGGGTAAACAATGTCATGGGGCACACCCAGAACGACTTCGCCCTCAAACGCCTGATCCGTAAGCTTTGAAATAACTTCATCGTTTAGCGCGACGATGCGGCGGGCATAAGCAAGCAGTTGCTCGCCTGACGCAGTGAGCGCAATCGTCCTTCCGCTGCGATCCAAAAGCTCCAGTCCTAAAAGCTCCTCAAGTCGCTTTAGCTGCATTGAAACTGCTGACTGGGTCAGATGCAGAAATCCCGCAGCGCGTGTTACGCCACCGTGATCAGCAACGGCAATAAAGGATCGAAGAGTTGTAATGTCCAAATTACGCATATTCACGATTCCTTATGGATCACGTCATAAACATTCATTTTCATAATATGGCATGTTGCTCCATATATATCAACATAATTGATCTAATGAAAAAGAACCATCAAGGTTAAGTGAAAGGGCAATCATTATGACCCAAATAGCTATCTCTCACGCTGGAAGCACGAAACGCGTCGCCAAACGCAAGATTTTTTGGAATTTGCTTAATCTTGCCCGGCAGCGTCGCTCACTTGCCAGGTTGGATGATCATTTGCTTGACGATATCGGGCTGACCCGCCGCGAAGCAAACGCTGAAGCAACCCGCCACATCTGGGACGCACCTGATAACTGGGTAAAACAACTGTATTAATCGGACTGATCGTGTTTTGAGGCCGCCAGAAAAGGCGGCCCGAGCACATTACTGACAGTTTTGCTGAGTTTTAGGCGTAAAACCCTTGAATCGGCGGCCACACTCTCCGATATTTGCTTGGAAACCAGCCTGCATTCGCGGGCCGGGAACAGATGAATGAAGGGAGACCCTTTTAATGGCACAATTCGACACGATCCGGACGGCCACCGGTGCGCGCGCCGCCGAGATTGACGAGGGCCTACGCGCCCACATGAACAAAGTCTACGGCACAATGTCCGTCGGCATGCTGATTACATTTGCAGCCGCATGGGCAATTTCCGGGCTTGCAACAACAACCGATCCATCGGCGGCTGCCGCTCAACTAAGCGAAAGTAAGTATCTGACTTCGTTCGGATACACTTTGTTCGCGTCGCCGTTGAAATGGGTCATCATGTTTGCGCCTTTGCTATTTGTTTTCGGTTTCAGCGCCGGAATCAACCGCCTGTCCGCAGCGGGTGCACAGACAGTTTTTTATCTGTTTGCGGCAGTTATGGGTGTATCGATCAGCTGGATCTTCCTGGTCTTTACCGGTCAGTCGATAATTCAAGTGTTCCTGATCACGGCAATCGCATTTGCGGGACTGTCGTTGTACGGCTACACAACTAAGAAAGACCTCTCGGCGATGGGCACGTTCCTGATCATGGGCGTGATCGGCCTGATCGTAGCCTCGATCGTGAATATCTTTATCGCTTCTTCGGCTATGGCATTTGCCATCTCGGTTCTGGGTGTTCTGATCTTTGCCGGCCTGACCGCATACGACACTCAGAACATCAAAACCACTTACCTGCAGAAGGCTCACTCCGGCGATCAAGAATGGTTGGGTAAAGCCGCGATAATGGGTGCATTGAGCTTGTATCTGGACTTCATCAATATGTTCATGTTCCTGCTACAACTGTTCGGCAACCGCGAATAAAATTCTGCAAATTAAAACCTAGTTGGGCGGATCCGAAAAGGTCCGCCCATGTTTTTTGGTGGAAAGTCGAAAGCCGGGCCAAACGAAAACCCCTGCCGTTCAGGCAGGGGCTTGGGACTTGAGAGAGAAAAAGCTTAGCTACAGTTCAGTGGAACCGCAAAACCGGAACTCTTACCGGATGAACCTTTCCGATATACTTGGCCGGCAGACAAACAGCCTGTGAACCGTTCAGTCTCGGATCCAAAAATTGAACCAACCGAGTTATCGACGCGGTTGCTGTTGCTTGGTGTGCGCAAGACGCCGAACAATTTCCCATTCACGGCGACCGTGCTAAGGAAAAGGGGTGTTGCGCTGCCCGACAGCTGCACCGCTGTCGTATCGCTGCGTCCACCGTTATCGATAGCTACACCAGCCATCTTTTCCAGTTCAGTTTTATCTGACGTGACTTGAATGGTCGGCAATTCAGCAAGCTCTGCCGGAACATTGGTTGCAGGCGGAATGAACGCAGCTGCGCCAGCCACTTCGGAAATCGTGCGCGGTTCTCCGTCTATTCCGGTGAACCCGACCCCTTGTCGGTTAAAGGGGTCTTCGCAGGCCGAAAGGGTCAGGGCGGCAAGTGCGGGTAATATGATTTTTTTCATGACGGTCAACATTTTGGGTCGGTTAGGCGAAGCGTAGCGGCAGGTGACGCGAAATTGCAACCCGCGCGAAAACAGAATACTTGAATGGCTGATGCGCCTCTGCAACGGCCTGATTTCCATCATCCAATGTTCGAGTGATTTTCCAATTGCCCAATGAGCATAAAAAAAGGGCCCCTGCCAGTGCAAAGTCCCTTTGAAATTTCACCATTGAGGGCAGATTATTTTATCTTGCCTTCCTTGTACTCGACGTGTTTGCGAGCGACCGGATCGTACTTACGAATGGTCATCTTTTCAGTCATAGTGCGAGCATTTTTCTTGGTCACATAGAAATGGCCCGTGCCCGCGGTCGAGTTCAGACGGATTTTGATTGTCGTCGGCTTCGCCATGGTTATCTCCTGCGTCCGAAAAGGCAGGGGCCTTTCGGTTGAATCCTCTTGAGCGTGCGCTTTTACGCCTTGCACGGACTATGTCAAGGGCAATTGCCTAGGGAGCAGCGGTTGCAGATATGCGCTAGCTGAACAATGTCGACGCACCCATATATTCGTGAATTTGGTTGCGTTCAGAGTCCGACAGTCCCAAAGCTGAGGCCAATTGATGCAAATAGTCAGCTTCGCGCTCATGGTCCAAACGAATCGCCGCAAGGGACGTGGCGTAGATCTGAGCCCGAAGAGGCGCCCCGGAATCCGCAGCCAGCCCCATCACGTCGATCGGAGCTTCTAGTTGTTCTTGAACAAAGGCGCGTTCTTCGTCGCTGATATCATCGCCCAATTCACTCAAGATGGTTTCCTTTTCTTGCGCATCCAATTCTCCGTCAGCCTTGGCCGCCTGAATCATTGCTCGCAGCATTAGCTTGGCATGCTGTTCCATGGCTGCCCCGCCCGGAGTGCCATTGAACACCGTCTCAAGCATATCAACAGTTTGTTGGCTGCCAGTTTTGGCAGCCCCCTGCATTGCGTTCATCAATCCACCCAAACCAGCAGCACCAGCCGGGTCGGCGATTCCGAGTTTGCCGATCATCTCTTGCAACCCCGAAGCCCCACCGGGCATTCCAAGCTGTTCAGCCATCTTGCCAAGCTGATCTATTCCAAATCCACTGCTTGCGCTTTGCATTGCGTCCTGTAAACCAGCCATGCCGCCCATTTGCTTGTATTTTTCAAGCCCCTTTGCCGCAGCAAAACCCACAGCAACCGAAGCCAATGCTTTCATGAAACTCATTTCATTCCTCCCAATGGATGGCGCATTTTATGGGACACTATCGTAACACCTGCATGTATTCAGACAAACCAGAGTCCGATCTGAGCACTTACCTGAAATTCGCTTTGTCATTCGGAGCCGTTGTCCACCACCATAACGCTTGAATCTGAACACGGGTTCATCCCAAGTTTGAAATGTGGCACGTTCAATTGAATGGATCACGAAATCCTGATATGTTCGGCGTAACCCACTAAGTTAAGAAGCCAATTGCGGGCTCGAACTTCGAGGCACCAAAAAACAGGCAAACCCTCTGTCGGCAGAGTTTATATGCATGACATTTTTTGGGGGCATCATGACTGAGTGGACTATTCAAGGTGAAGAGCTGGCAAACTGTAACTGCAATTTTGGTTGCCCATGCCAATTCAGCGTTCTTCCAACACATGGCAATTGCGAGGCAGTGGTTGTTTTCGATATCAAAAGTGGTCACTACGGCGATACTGATCTAGCCGGAGTTCGAGCTGCTGGCGTTTATTATTGGCCCGGCCCTATTCACGAGGGTAACGGCCAGATGCAGTTGATTGTTGATGAGTCCGCCAGCGCGGAGCAACGCGCAGCCCTTCAAGCAATCATGACCGGTGAAGACACCGATGAAATGGCGACGATGTGGTATGTCTACAGCGCCATGGCCCCAACAAAGCATGAAACGCTCTATGTCCCGATTGAACTTAGTTGGGACCGGGACGAACGCTCAGGCTATGCCAAAGTGCAAGGTATTTTCGATGTCGAAGTCAGCCCAATTCCGCACATTGTTTCAGGTGCAGCTCATCGTGCCTCGATTCAGTTGCCGAACGGTTTTGAGTATCGTCATGCCGAGGCAGCTTCTGGTTCCGCAAAAACGCATGGCGGCGAAATTAGCCTGACCTTTGACGCAACCCATGCGCATTTGGCCCATCTGAATATTTCGGGTCACGGTGTAGTTGGAGCCTGATCAGAGCCTTACGATGACCACATCCGATACTTCGCCGCGACCTGGAATGATTGAGCGGCTGTTGCGGCATGACCGCTATATTGTGCTGGGCAGCGTATCTCTAGTTGTTCTCGCCGCTGCTTGGTACACGATCACCGGGGTCGGCATGAACATGTCGGCGCTGGAGATGACGCGCATGGCCGGCCCAATAGGTGAACCGATGCAAATGGGCGGTCCGCCCATTTGGACCCTCAACTACGCTGTTCTGATATTCCTGATGTGGTGGGTCATGATGATTGCGATGATGACGCCTAGCGCCGCACCAACAGTGCTGCTCTATACCGCGTTAAAGCGTGTTGGTCGCGATCAGAACGCCGCTGTTTGGCTCAGTTTCTGTTTCCTTACCGGGTACCTAATCGCATGGGCCGGATTCAGTCTTGTCGCAACAGGCGCGCAATGGGCATTGGAACTTGTCGGTTTGGCCGACGGACCCATGATGACGATACGATCAAAGGTATTTGCTGGCTGTGTTCTGGTATCTGCGGGCGCTTATCAGCTGTCAGATCTCAAAACTGCGTGCCTCAAACATTGTCAAAGCCCGGCCCGCTTTCTATCAAAACACAATCGGCCTGGCGCTTATGGTGCACTGCGAACAGGTGCTTTGCATGGGGTGTACTGTCTTGGCTGCTGCTGGGCCTTGATGGCGCTGCTATTCGTTGGCGGCATCATGAACCTCTATTGGATCGCAGGGATCGCTCTGTACGTCGCCCTCGAGAAATTGCTGCCCCGTGCAAAATGGCTGCCGATACTTACCGGCCTTTGCCTGATTGCGGCGGGGCTTTGGCTTGTCCTAACGGCGTTTGTGACCGGTCTTTGATGGGTATCGATGGCTGTGGAACCGGCCAAATTTTGGGTTCCGATGCAAAAATTGTAGGAGAAACACAATGCCTGTTTTTATCACCTATGCTTCGTATTCCCAATCTGGCGTTCAAGGAATGTTGGAAAAGCCAGCAAACCGAACTGGGCCGGTAAAGGCGTTGCTGGAAAAGGTGGGCGGCAAGTTGCTGGCGTTCTACATGACAACTGGTTCGAATGACGTTGTCGTTATCAGCGAGGCACCAGACGGAACCGACGCGGTAGCGGTCGGTATGGCAGTGGCTGCCTCCGGAGCGGTAGATAAGATCGAGACTGTTCGCGCATGGACGGCAGACGACTTTGTTTCAATCGCGGAAAAGGCCGCTGCCTTAACCGGTGCCTACACACCTCCGGGCAGCTGACGGTATAACGCGCGGAGGGCCTGTAAGCCGGATCTTGTTCCGGGGTTGCCCCCTTCGATGACCATTCCTCTAGGCCGTACATTGCTGCACGGCTCCAGCTGCCAACCCGGTCCCTCTCGGCCAAGACGCGCTTAGCGGCGGTATCGGCTGACGCCGACCGGCCCGCGCGGGGACCCTATTTGGCATTGCTCCCGGTGGGGCTTGCCGTGCCGCCACTGTTGCCAGCGGCGCGGTGGGCTCTTACCCCACCGTTTCACCCTTACCACACGAATGTGGCGGTTTGTTTTCTGTGGCGCTTTCCGTCGGGTTGCCCCGCCCGGGCGTTACCCGGCACCGTTGCCTTGTGGAGTCCGGACTTTCCTCTCGGGCGTAAGCCCCAGCGGCCATCCGGCCCTCCGCGCACGGGGGTGGGTATGCGGTGCGACAGACCACGTCAAGGGTTCAGGTAGCATTTGGGTTTGACGGCATTTTGTCACTCTAACCAGAAACGCTATGGCTCAACCCAAATTGGTTGAGCTGCCAAATGGCTCAAAATCTGCTGATTCAAGAGGACCATTGGCCCATGGTCGAAACCTCAGGCGTACGGCGGCAAGTAATGCTTCGTCATCCACATCAGCTGTGTAACCGGCATTTCGCGCAAGCGTTCGGAAAGTATGAAACTGCTCGTCCTTAGGGTCTTTGTTGAAACCAATAGTTGAAGCTATGCTTTGATGTTCCAAACGCGACCAGTCAAAACGCGGACCGGGGTCACTTTTTCGGCCTGGAGCCATATCAGAATGGCCTATAACCCCTGAGGGTTTGACAGACCAGCGCGCTTTAATTTGACCCAACAGTTGTTCCAAGGTCGTCATTTGTGGTTCAGAAAACGGATGATTGCCGGCATTGTCCAGTTCAATGCCAATCGAGCGGGAATTTATATCGGTCTTTTTGCACCAACTCCCAGCGCCTGCATGCCAGGCGCGGTCTTCTTCGCGAACCAATTGCCAGAGGGTTCCGTCAGATCCAATCAAGTAATGAGCCGATACCTCATGCACTGGATCACACAACCGTTCCAGCGCGGCAGCGGCACTTTGCATCGCGGTATAGTGAATAACGATCAGCGACGGCGTAAGACCATCCCGGCGCGGGCCGAAATTGGGGGATGGGCGCCAGATCGGCGTAAGTGGATCAGTTGTTGATGGCACTGCGGAACGGGCTTGGATCCCAACCGCACGCATATCCGTCTCCGTCTGGGTCAAGTCCTTTACGGTCTCGTTGAGGTCCGCCGCTTGAAAGAAACTCGATTTGCGCCTGATCTGGTGAAGTGAAACGGGAACAGTTTCGTTGCGCTTTGGCTTCAAGATTGAAACCCGCTCGACTATAAAGTTGCGTGCCAACAGGGTTTGAAGTGTTCAACGCATATTGAACGATGTTGGGTTGACCGTCCTGACCGCGCGCCGGAACCGCCGTAGGAGCCACGACCTCGTAAGTCTGGCGGTTCTGTTCTATCAGAGCGGCGTCGGATTCTATGCTGCGCCGACCTGAAACGGCAGTAAAATCCTGCTCGTCCGAAATTCCTGGATTGCTGATTGGTTGCACGAGCGCGGTTTGCGTAGACTGTCCAGATGTGCTGGCCAATGCAACAGCGGTCTGGTTGGCGATATCGGCACTGTCACCGCCCACTGATACGGCCCCTTGCGGGTCCTGTGCTGACAGCGGTTGTTGTGAAACTTCCTCGGGTGGCAACAGCGGATTTCCAGTATATCCCTGCCCGGTCAGTTCCGCCTCTCGCTGCGCCTGATACTGAGGCGTATTGAAACCCGTTCCCTCGACAGGTGCCACCGTGTTGCACGCACCAATCAATCCTATTACGGGGATCAGAAGCAAATTGCGCATTTGGCTTTTCCGTCTCTGTGCGTTGCCTGTACTGCCCGAAGGCTTACCACCATTTCACGGGCTTTGCCACAAACCCTGCTGCACTTTCCAACGCATAGGCGGTATTGAGCAGGTCGCCTTCATCCCACGGGCGCCCAATCAGCTGAAGACCCAGCGGAAGACCTTTCTTGTCAAGGCCAGCAGGCACCGAGATACCAGGCAATCCCGCAAGGTTTACCGTCACGGTAAAAACATCGTTCAAATACATTTGAACAGGATCAGCCTCGGTCATCTCACCCAGTCCGAATGCTGCCGAAGGAGTTGCCGGCGTTAGAATCGCGTCGATTCCGGCGGCAAATACGTCCTCGAAGTCTTTCTTGATCAAGGTACGCACGCGGCGCGCGCGATTGTAGTAAGCGTCGTAGAAGCCTGCCGACAGAACGTAAGTTCCAATCATGACACGACGCTGGACCTCATGACCAAATCCCTCGGCTCGCGTTTTTTCGTACATTTCAGTTATGCCGTCGCCTTGTGCCAATGTGGCGCGGTGGCCATAACGAACGCCATCGTAGCGCGCCAAGTTCGACGACGCTTCGGCAGGAGCAATAACGTAATACGCAGGCAAGGCGTATTTCGTGTGCGGCAACGAGATATCGACTATCTCGGCACCTGCGGCCTTTAGCATTTCAGCGCCCTCTGACCAGAGTTTTTCTATCTCGGCGGGCATACCGTCCATGCGGTATTCTTTGGGGATGCCAATTTTCTTGCCTTTGATATCTCCGGTAAGCATACCTTCGAAATTCGGTACGGCCAGTTCGGCGCTGGTAGAATCTTTGGGGTCGTGACCGCACATCGTTTCCAGCATGATCGCCGCGTCCCGCACGTTTTTGGTCATCGGCCCCGCCTGATCCAACGACGAGGCAAACGCAACAATACCCCAGCGCGAGCATCTGCCATAGGTCGGTTTGATGCCCGTGATGCCGGTGAATGCAGCTGGCTGTCGGATCGAGCCGCCAGTATCTGTCCCGGTGGCCGCAAGACACAAATCCGCAGAAACAGCTGCTGCGGAACCGCCGGACGAACCACCCGGTGTCAGCTGCGCATCATCGTTACCGCGCCGCCAAGGGCTGACCGCATTTCCGTAAACAGAGGTCTCATTTGACGAACCCATAGCGAATTCGTCCATATTCAGTTTGCCCAGCATCACAGCGCCATTATCAGCCAACTGTTGAGAAACCGTCGACTCGTACTCTGGCTTGAACCCTTCAAGGATTCTTGAGGCGGCTTGAGAAGGCACACCCTTGGTGCAGAACAGATCTTTAATACCAATCGGCAGACCGCACATGGAAGGAGCGTTTCCCTTCTTGATCCGCTCGTCCGCGGCTTTAGCGCGTTCAAGTGCGATTTCGGGCGTTTTGTGGACAAACGCGTTCAGCGCGGCGGCTTCATCAATTGCCTTCAGGCAAGAATCGGTAAGCTCGACCGAGGTCACCTCACCTTTGCGCAATGCATCACGCGCTTCGGCTAATCCCAGCTTGTTAAGTTCGCTCATGTCTTACTCCACAACTTTGGGAACAGCGAAAAAGCCCTCGCGCGCGTCGGGCGCATTTGCCAGAACCTTGTCTTGCTGGTTGCCGTCGGTGACCACATCTTCTCTGCGCTTCAGACGCATCGGCTCCACCGACACCATCGGGTCGACACCCTCTACGTCAACTTCATTCAATTGCTCAATGAAGCCCAGGATCGTGTTGAATTCGGATGCCAGCGCCGGCAGCGCGTCATCCTCGACCTTGATCCGGGCCAGTTTCGCCACTTTGGCGGCGGTACTTTGGTCAATTGACATCGGCTTCCCTCAAATTCGCTCAGAGGGCATTTACCTGTCCGTCGCGGCAGTCGCAAGAGCACCAGATTAACGGGATCAATTTCCGCGCATTAAGCCGAAGAAAGCTCCCGTTTACGCGGTGTTCGGTTAGGTAAATCGAAATAACAAAAAAAATGAACCAATTAGTTCATTTTGGCCCTTGAAAAATGAACTAAACAGTTCATTTCAGTCTGACGGCGCAGCAAACATGGAGAAAGGCAATGAAAACCTTTTTTATAGCGTTCCTTATGTCCACTTCATTTCTGACGGCACAGGCACAAGCCTTTGATCTTAGCATGGATAACCTAGTCCGCGATCTGAATTTCCCCGATCCAATCGCGGAGCCTGTAACCAAAGATAAAGTTCACCCAGAGCGATAAAATGGCCCTTGAGCCCGGGTCGGATCCCCCTGACCCGGGCGCGTTCAAATTGAATGCTGCGCAGCTGTTCCCAACTCGTTAACATCGAAAAGATGATGCCCAACCTTGGCTCAATGTAGTCGGCGCAACGGAGCTAATAATGACCGCTCGAATGCAACTTGTTCTGGACGCCATAGACGCGGCCAATTCACAAGATCCAAATCTGGAAAATGGTACGCCCGAGGCTTTGCTTTATGGTCAACGGATGACTGCAGAACTTGAAAGACTCTTCCCAAATGCTTCGGAAGAACTGCAGATTGCCGCGCGGGGGCAGCATGTTGAACGTTGGAAACTAAAACGGTCCGAATATCCTGAAGGTCGCGCAGGGTATTTAGCTTGGCGTAAGGCGCAGGGCGAGTTCCACGCAAAGGTCGTTATGACTTATATGAAAGATGCGGGCTATGACCATGAGCAGCTTGAGACCGCGAGTCAAATGTTGCGCAAACAAGGCATAAAGCGTGACGCGGAAGTACAGGCGTTGGAGGATGTGATCTGTTTCGTGTTTCTTAAATGGTATTTTCAGCCCTTTGCAGCCAAGCACTCCTCCGAAAAGATACAAAGGATCGTTGAAAAAACTGCGCGAAAGATGTCGTCAGATGGCCGTGCGCGAGCGTTGCGGGAGTTCGATTTGCCTGAAGTTCTGGCGGCAGCCTTTCAACCATGAAATTGTTTTTTCCAACATACACCGGAGACTCAATCCGATGGATCAACTCAAACTCTTGGTGGATCTGCATATAAAGGGACAAAGGCAGGGCCCCGGCGGTAGGGACGCGACCCGGCGTGCAATCGATCTGGCTGGACTGAACAAGAAACAGCGTTTGAAAATCGCCGATATTGGCTGTGGCACTGGGGCGGCCAGCCTGATCCTTGCACAGAGCCTAAATGCCGAAATTTGCGCCGTAGACTTTTTGCAGGACTTTCTTGACGAACTCGATACTCAAGCCGTGAAGCTTGGACTTGCAGATCGCATCAAGACGCTGCTCGCGTCGATGGAAGCACTGCCATTTCAAGATGCCTCGCTGGAAGTGATCTGGTCTGAAGGCGCCATCTACAATATTGGGTTTGAGAACGGGGTTCGGTACTGGCGTAAGTTCCTGAAACCGGGCGGTATCTTGGCAGTTTCCGAGCTCACCTGGCTCACCCGAAACCGACCAGACGCTTTGACCCGTCACTGGGGTCGGGAATACCCCGAAGTCGGACTGCCGTCTCAAAAGATCGGGCAGCTAGAAACACATGGGTACGAGGTTTTGGGCTATTTTCCTTTGTCACCAGATTGTTGGCGCGACAACTACTATGGCCCAATGCAAGGCAGGTTTGCTAACTTTTTGGACAAGCACGGACATTCAAGCGAAGCCATGGCGCTTGTCAGCGCCGAGCAGACCGAGATTGACCTGTACGAAAAGTATTCATCTTTTGTGAGTTACGGATTCTACGTTGCGCGCAAATTGCCGGACTGACCGTTACGCCTTAACAGCGATCGAAGATACACCTCGATCATCCATCCCAACATCGTTGCATTCAGTATGTGCCACATAAAATGCGTGCCAACTGAAAAAGAGCCACATAGCGGTTCGTCTAATGCGCGGAAAGTTATAGATGCTATCAGGATGACAGCGCCCAACGCCAAGCCGCGTGCCGTACCTGGCGCTCGGTGGCGTAATAAGGCTGCGTAGATCAATATTAATAACGGAATAGGGGCATAACTCGCCGAGCCGCCAAGACCGGGTATCGTTTGAAACAATGGGAGCGTCACAGCGACGAAAGGGAAAAACAGCAGCGTGAGTGCTGCCGCGAGCCAGGGTTTCAACCCCCAAACATCCCGGTTTATTGCAAAAATATATACCAGCACAAACATCAGAATAGGTGTGACATCTGCGACCGCGGCCCAAACCTGAGCATGCGTGTGAAATAAAAAACTGCCAACACCGATTCCAGCCAGAATTGCAATCAAAAGATAGGCTAGAGGTGCCTTCTGACCGGCAACACGGCTCCACATAATGAAGGCCGAAATCAGAAATGCTAAATTCGTCACGGCATTTATTGGTTCGGCCCAATAAGCAGGCGACAGCCGCTCACAGTATCCATCAATATATTCTGACCATTCCATAGATTTTTACATAGCGGATGCTAGGCTGAGACCAAGCTGTATGTTGGAGGATTCTTGATGAATATCATTTGGCTGGGACATGGAAGCTTCAGAATTGAAACCGAAGGTCAGGTTTTTCTGATTGATCCATGGTTGACCGGAAACCCTTCTCTGCCAGAGGCGCAGCACGATGACGCAGTTGAAGGCGCGACGCATATTCTTTTGACACATACGCATTTTGACCATGTGGTCGATGTGCTGCCACTGGCAAAGCACTTGGGTATTCCCGTGGTCGGCCAATACGACCTGATGGGCTATTGGGCCGAAGCCGAAAACATCGAAACCGTCGGATTTAACAAAGGTGGAACCGTCAACCTGAACGGCATAAAAGTTACCATGGTACCGGCATCACACAGTTCAACCTTTTCCACTCCGGAAGGATTGCGAACAGGCGGTTCAGAGGTTGGTTTTATTATCGCTGCCGAGGGACGTACGGTTTATGTTTCGGGCGACACAGACATAATGGCCGACATGGATTGGATGGGCGACTATTATCAACCCGATATCGGAATTTTGTCGGCTGGCGGTCATTTCACAATGGACATGAGAGGGGCTGCATATGCGGCTAAACGGTTTTTCAAATTCAAAACGGTAATACCCTGCCACTACAAAACCTTTCCGATCCTTGAGCAGACGGCTCAGGATCTGATTGATGGTCTGCCCGGTGTGGATGTGATCGAACCAGAAGTTATGCAGGCAATCAGGTTGTAGGTTCAGCTTTATGAGCAAGATAACTCCGTCGCCGGAACTGGCCGCAGTTGTGCGCAGATGGAACCTTGCCGTTCAGAACCAGGACCAAGCAGTCTTGATGAACATGTTGTCGAAATCAGAGCACTTGCGGTATCAGGGCTCTGCAGACGGTGAGTGTTGGTCCGGAACTGTGTTTCGGGACGGATTTGCAGATCATGTAAGGGAAATTCCGGAATTCGACTGGGATGAACACAGCTTGGAAGCCTTTGAATGTGGCGAAGTTGGCTGGGCCCATTGTTCTGCGACGCTCACTTTTGCAAGTAATGGAAATTCGACGCCCCATCGGTTCACATTTGTGCTGAATTTAGAAGACGGCATCTGGAAAATGGTACAGCTGCATGTGTCCAACCCTATGTCCAACCTGGAGAAGATTGGTGTGGAACATGAGGCACTTAACGCCCTTGTCGAAGCTGCGCGTATCGGATTTCAGCAAGATCAGAGCGATGGTATAGCCTCAGTCATGTTTACCGACATCGCAGATTCTTCTGAACTGACACGCAAACTAGGCGACCATGAATGGGCGGATATAATCTCAAGGCACTTGGAACTGGCCGAAGGAATCATAGTTTCGCACCGGGGAAGATTGGTCAAATCGCTCGGTGACGGCACAATGTCTATCTTTACTTCCGTACAAGATTCGGTGGACGCGGCGGTGAACCTTCAGCGACGCAATGCGTCAATCGACACTGCGAAGATTTTGCGCCTACGGATCGGCATTCACACCGGTGAAGTTATCCAAAAGGATGAAGATTTTTTTGGAACAGTTGTCAATAAAGCGGCACGCGTTACAGATGTCAGCGGTCCAAACGAAATTCATGTTTCGGATGTTACGCGCCTGATGCTCGATACAGATCCTAATGGGTGGTTCGGTCCACCAAAACCTGTCTTGCTGAAAGGGTTCGGAGGCCGCCAAACGGTGTACAGTCTTAATTGGACGTGAACAGTTTTCACCTTTCAAGGGGCTTACTAGTTATTTCCGGCGCGTTTTTCTGCAAAAAACGATTTGAGCAGTTTTTCACATTCCTTGGCAGCGATCCCGTCATAAACCTCGGGAACATGATGGGACTGAGGGTGTATAAACACCCGGGCGCCATGGGCGACGCCACCAGATTTCGGATCAGACGCACCATAATAGATACGCCTGATGCGTGCGGCCGCCATTGCCGCAGCGCACATAGCGCATGGCTCCAGCGTTACATAAAGATCGAAACCCGACAGGCGCTCAGACTCAGTGACAGCGCAGGCTTCCCGCAGGGCTAGTATTTCGGCATGCGCAGTGGGATCCTTCAATTCGCGCGTCCGGTTTCCAGCCTTCGCCACGACGCTTCCACTGGGTGACACGACCACAGCTCCAACCGGAACTTCGCCGCGATCTGCTGCGGCACGCGCCTGTTCCAACGCCAATTCCATATGCGATCTGAACATCATGCTTCTGACTGCCTCAGAAACCTGGCTTTCGCAAGCCGTCGGGATAGGTTAAGGCCGGGGAATGAGAAACACCCCTCCTCCAGGCGACCGGATCGCCAAGGTTCTTGCACGCGCAGGCGTCGCCTCTCGTCGCGAGGCAGAGCGGATGATCAATGCAGGCCGCGTCGCCGTCAATGGCAAGACAATCGACAGCCCTGCACTAAACGTGACGGTCAATGACAAGATCATTGTCGATGGCAAACCGATTTCTGAACCGGAACCAACTCGTCTTTGGCTATATCACAAACCTCCGGGTTTGGTTACATCCACGCGAGATGAGAAAGGCCGAGCAACAATTTATGACAGCTTACCCGAAGATATGCCGCGGGTTATGAGCATTGGCCGTTTGGACCTAAACTCGGAAGGGTTGTTGTTGCTAACCAATGACGGCGGCATAAAGCGCAAGCTTGAATTACCTTCGACAGGCTGGCTGCGAAAGTACCGGGTGCGTGTAAACGGACGACCAAAAGACGAGGATTTCGCGCCGTTGCGTAACGGCCTGGTAGTTGAGGGTGAGCGGTTTCAACCCATGACAGTGACTTTAGACCGACAGCAAGGGGCCAATGCGTGGCTTACCGTTGGCCTGCGAGAAGGGAAAAACCGGGAGATTCGACGCGCGATGGAAGACATCGGTTTTGCCGTCAACAGGTTGTTGCGTGTTTCATATGGACCATTTCAACTGGGCGCGCTTAAGGCAGGCGAAGTCGAGGAAGTTCGCCGTCGTGTCATGCGCGATCAGCTGGGTCTGGATGAAGGGGCAAAACCTGGCAACCCTTCAAAGCGTCCGGTCCGGCCGCAACGCAAACGTGCGACCGTAAGCAAGAAACATCGCAATTGACGACGGTTTGTAAACCTTCCCCCTAGCGCCAAGCCCTCGCTTCCACTAAATTTTCCTAGGAAACTGTGATGAGGGGGCATCATGTCCGGTTCCGGAGTTCAAAAATTCGCTTATGTGGCGTTGTTGGTGGTGATGTTTGGCGTTTGCACCGGCCTGCTGGGAGGCTTGTAACAGCATGGCTAAGCGGTATGGCGGGAAATTCAGCCCTCAGGGCGGGTCCGAGCCGGACGCACAGCCTCCGCGCGGACAGTTTGACGGTGCACGCGTCGAACCCGCAGGCGCACGCGCGAACGTCTTGTTTGTACCAGCTATTCCACTTGTATTTTTGTCCCTAAATGATGGTGCTATTGGCATGACCATCGGACTAGTGGCAGCAGGTTTGCTGACGGCTGCGGCTTTTCTGCTGCGCGAAGGATTGCGTGCCGAGGCAGCTTATAACGAACGACGGACGGCCCGGCGCCCTGCTTTTCCCCGAAAGATCAGTGCAAGTGTTCTGACTGGTTTGGGAGTTGCGCTAGCATCTTACCGAACTGAATTGATAAGCACAGACGCCGCCATGCAGGCGAGCTTGCTGGCTCCGATCTTGTTTGGTGGAGTCGCGACCGTTTTGCACTCGGTTTCGTTTGGCCTTGATCCGATGAAGGACAAGGGCATGGAAGGAATAGACACTTTCCAGCAAGACCGCGTAGCCCGGGTCGTTGAAGATGCGGAAACACATCTGTCTGAAATGACGGGTGCCATAAAACGGGCCGGAGATCGTAGGATCGAAGCACGTGTAGAAAAATTTCAGACAACAGCCCGAGATCTGTTTCGCACGGTCGAGGAAGATCCGCGCGACTTGGCGGGTGCACGAAAATACCTGACGGTGTATCTGCAGGGCGCACGCGACGCGACGGTAAAGTTCGCAGATGTTTACGCCCGAACGCGCGACCCCCAAGCGTTAGCAGATTACTCGGCTTTACTGGACGATCTTGAACAGAATTTCGCGGCGCGAACCAGAAAAATGTTATTGGATGATAGAAGCGACCTGACGGTCGAAATTGATGTGTTGCGCGAAAGGTTGCAGCGCGAAGGAGTCCGGCTTGACTGACCGGCCAATATTTGAGCGAGGATTTACCCAATGTCCGAAGACATCAAGAACAAGGCCGTTGAAACAGAAACTCTGGTTCAGGAAGTGACAGCCGTCGCGCTGCCTGAACCACAGGCCGAAGTCGTTACGCTGGAAGAGGCTGACGAAGCCGTCAGTGCAGAGATCCGAAAACGCATGGACGAGATCGACATGGACAACACAAACTCGATCGTTGCTTTTGGATCTTCAGCCCAAGCAGAACTGCAGGAAATCAGCCAGGCCATGCTGGCAGATGTGAAGAACAAGGATGTAGGGCCTGCTGGTGATAGCCTTCGTAACATCGTAACCACCATTCGGGGGTTTTCGGTCAGCGAACTTGATGTTCGTCGCGAACGCAGCTGGTGGGAAAAATTGTTGGGCAGAGCCGCTCCATTTGCCAAGTTCACCGCCCAGTACGAAGAAGTTCAGAACCAGATCGACAGGATCACTGACGATTTGTTGGGGCATGAACATACCTTGCTAAAAGACATCAAATCACTGGATTTACTCTACGAAAAGACCTTGGGATTTTATGATGAACTGGCGCTTTATATTGCTGCCGGCGAAGAAAAACTGACTGAACTGGACAGCCACGATATTCCTGAAAAAGAAGCTGAGGTCGAGGCCGCCCCAGAGGACGAACAGGTAATGAAAGCGCAGGAATTGCGCGACCTGCGCGCTGCACGAGATGATCTGGAACGCCGCGTTCACGATCTGAAATTGACACGGCAAGTAACAATGCAATCTCTGCCCTCGATCCGACTGGTGCAGGAAAATGACAAATCGCTTGTTACCAAGATCAATTCCACGCTGGTAAACACTGTTCCACTTTGGGAAACCCAATTGGCGCAAGCCGTGACGATCCAACGAAGCGCCGAAGCTGCGGCGGCAGTCCGGGATGCAAACGATCTTACGAATGAGTTGCTGACGTCGAACGCGGCCAACCTGCGGCAGTCAAACAAAATGATCCGAGAAGAGATGGAGCGTGGCGTTTTCGATATTGAGGCTGTTAAAAAGGCCAACGCTGACTTGATTGGCACGATCAACGAAAGCCTGGCAATCGCAGATGAGGGCAAAGCCAGACGAGCTGCTGCTGAGGAAGAATTGCAAAAAATGGAGGCGGAACTGCGCGATACACTGGCATCTGCCAAAGCTCGCAAGGACGGTCTGGGCGACACCGCCAACACAGCAGTCCCCAGCTGAGGTTGGGGGCCATGGTCCCGAAAGGACATCAATTTAGATTGACCTTTGGGGTCATTGCCCTGCTGGTGGTGGCAGGGTGCGAAGACGTGGTTCCAACCGTCACCGCGCCCCAACCCGAACCCGTCCAAACTGTTGAAACAGCCAATGCTTACGTGCCGCCATCGGCGGCCAGTCAGGATTTGGCAAGGTTCTACAAGCGAGTAGAACGCGATTTGCAAACGCGCGGACTGCTAAGGACCGACGGGGGCGGGCCTGACACACCGTACGAAGCCGATGATCTGGCCAGAAACTTCGAAACAATCGCTTTTTACAGCGAATACCCGGACGATATTGCCTCGGTTGGCGCCCGGCGGACAGACGGGCAACTGAGCCGCTGGTCAGGCCCCGTGCGCATCCAGCCCGAATTTGGTCCCTCGGTCCCACCGGAAGTGCGAAACAAGGATCGGGAGGACGTTTCCAATTATTCCAAGAGATTGGCCAGATTGACCGGTCATCCTATTTCGACCGTCAGTCGAAACGGAAACTTTCATGTGTTTTTTGCGGGCAAGGATGACGGTAGCTATGTCGTTGGTCGCCTCAAACAGTTAGTCCCGAATATTGGACAAAGCACCTTGGACCTGATCGCTAATCCGCGCCCTTCTTTTGACTGTTTTGTATTCGCTTCCGCCACGAACTCGGCGCCGAACGTTTATGTGCGTGCTGTCGCATTAATTCGGGCCGAACTACCCGATCTTGTGCGGTTAAGCTGCATCCACGAAGAAATCGCGCAAGGTTTGGGCCTGCCAAACGACAGCCCGGCTGCCCGGCCTTCGATATTCAATGACGACGATGAATTTGCGTTACTGACAAGTCATGACGAACATCTGCTGAAATTATTGTACGATCGACGTTTGCAACCAGGCGTCTCGGTGGAAGACGCACGTCCAGTGGTGCGGAACATTACCCGTGAATTGATGGGGTTATAACGTTGACCCCAAAAACAGGAGAACCCCAATGGGAATATTCGATTTTCTGACCGGAGAATTCATTGACGTCATTCATTGGGTGGATGACACGCGGGATACCATGGTCTGGCGCTTCGAACGCGAAGGTCACGCGATCAAATACGGGGCCAAGTTGACTGTCCGCGAGGGTCAAGCAGCGGTTTTTGTGCATGAGGGGCAGTTGGCGGATGTTTTCACTCCGGGCCTTTATATGCTCGAGACCAACAACATGCCGATACTGACTACGCTGCAGCATTGGGATCATGGTTTCCAATCACCATTCAAGTCCGAAATCTATTTCGTCAACACAACCCGCTTCAACGATCTAAAATGGGGAACAAAAAATCCAATCATGTTGCGGGACCCAGAGTTTGGGCCGACCCGTATTAGGGCCTTTGGCACGTATACGGTACGAGTGAAGGACCCAGCGAAGTTCCTCGTCGAGATCGTTGGCACTGACGGCGAATTTACAATGGATGAGATCAGTTTTCAGATCCGGAACATAATCGTTCAGGAATTCAGCCGAGTGATCGCAGGCTCCGGAATTCCGGTCCTCGACATGGCCGCAAATACGGCCGACTTGGGCAAACTCATCGCTGCCGAGGTGTCACCTGTTCTTGAGGGCTACGGATTGGAAATGCCCGAGTTCTACATTGAGAACATATCATTGCCTCCGGCAGTCGAAGCCGCGCTCGACAAGCGGACTTCGATGGGTTTGGCAGGCGATCTGGGCAAGTTCACACAATATTCTGCCGCCGAAGCGATGACGGCTGCGGCCAACAACACGGGCCAAGGCGGGGGTGTGGGCGCAGGATTGGGAATGGGCATGGGAATGGCAATGGCGAACCAGATGGCAAACATGGCATCGGGCCAGCCAAGTGGCCCATGGGGTGCGTCGGCATCATCACAACCCTCCACTCCGACGACTCCACCGCCGCCTCCGCCCGTTGAACATGTTTGGCACATAGCCGTCGATGGCCAAACCAGTGGGCCGTTCTCCAAGGCCAAGATGGGTCGAATGGCGACCGAGGGAGAGATCACGCGGGACACACATGTCTGGACGGCTGGTCAGGACGGATGGAAAAAGGCAGGCGATGTTCAGGAACTAGCGCAACTGTTCACGATTCTGCCCCCACCTCCGCCCGGCGCGTAGAAACGGATTTGTCGCGCACAGAACAAGGTGAGCCGCGCTATGACCAATGAAGAACACCGTTTCCCTTGTAACCAATGTGGAGCGGATTATCGTTTTAATCCAGCCAACGGAACGCTGACCTGCGATCATTGCGGAAACTCGGAACCTATCGGTGACGGGCCTTGGGGTGGCGCCAACTTACGAGAGTTGGATTTTGACGCCGCAGTGGCGGATCGCTTACCTGACAGCGAAATCGAAGAAACTCGGATTCTGACCTGCCCCAACTGCGCTGCGCAGGTCGAATTCGACCCGAACACGCATGCAGCGGAATGCCCGTTTTGTGCCACGCCAGTTGTTACGGACACCGGCATCAGCCGCCATATCAAACCCCGCGGCGTCCTGCCTTTCGCGCTGGACGAGCGATCTGCAAATAAGGCCATGAGTGACTGGCTGGGACGTCTATGGTTCGCGCCAAATGGCTTGAAAGACTATGCGCGCAAGGGCCGGAAAATGCAGGGTATATACGTTCCATATTGGACATTTGATGCTGATACCAAATCGTCATACCGGGGCGAGCGAGGGACGGTCTATTACGAAACTCGCACAGTCGTTAAGGACGGGAAACGCGTTCAACAACAGGTGCCAAAAATCAGGTGGTCACCAAAATCCGGTCGTGTGGCCAGATTCTTTGATGATGTTCTGGTTCTGGCTTCGCGATCTTTGCCAAAGTCCTACACCGATGCTTTGGAACCATGGGACCTGCCAGCGCTGGAACCTTATCAGCCAGAGTATTTGGCGGGTTTTCGGGCCGAAGCCTATACCGTCGAACTTCGCGAGGGCTATCAGGAAGCCCGGAGTTACATGGCACGCGTTATCGAAAGGGACGTTCGATTCGACATCGGAGGTGATCGTCAGCGCATCCATGCGGTCGAAACTGACGTTCGGGATGTCACTTTCAAACATATTCTGTTGCCGGTTTGGATGGCGGCATACAAGTATCGCGGACAAACCTACAGGTTTGTTGTCAATGGCCGCACCGGGCGCGTGCAAGGGGAAAGACCTTGGTCGGCAATAAAGATAACGATTGCGGTGACTTTGGGGCTAATAGTTGCCGCTGCGATTGGTTATATGGCAGCGACCGGTCAGCAGTAATTTCTATGCGCTTGCTTGAGTTCGAAACGGAGTGCATCTTCCTGAACTGAAACAGGGAGTGACCGTTTGACCATCTCAGTTCTGAATCAATTGCTGCGGGGACGCTACTCGTGCAGAGCCTTTCGACCCGATCCAGTTCCTAAGACAGAGATTGAGCAGTTGCTCATTAGCGCGGGACGTGCACCAAGCTGGTGCAACGCGCAACCTTGGAAAGTAGTCGTTACCACCGGAGATGAAACAGACAGGTTCCGTAAAGCATTGCAGCAGGAGGCGACCAACCGCCCACCTGCCCCAGATATGCCGTTCCCAACAAGCTACTCCGGAGTTTACCAGGATCGCCGGCGCGCGTGCGGCTGGGCGTTGTACGAAGCGGTCGGAGTCAAAAAAGGCGACCGCGAAGCGTCCCAACGACAGATGATGGAAAATTTTGCCCTGTTTGGAGCTCCGCATTGCGCAATTCTGTCCAGTCCCGTTGAGCTGGGTTCTTATGGCGCCATGGACTGCGGAGGTTTCGTAACGGCCTTTTCCTTGGCCGCTCAGTCGCTTGGTTTGGCATGCATTCCCCAGGCCGCCGTGGCTTCTTATGGGCCGTTTCTGCATCGCTACTTTGACATATCGGATGACCGGCTGATCCTTTGTGCTATCTCCTTCGGCTACCCTGACACTGACCATCCAGCTAACGGGTTTCGAACCGACCGCGCACCTTTGGGTCAATTCGTTGACTGGCGTGGCTAACAGATAAGACAGAGGATCATATCGTTCATGCGAGCATTGTTGCAAAGAGTGTCGAAGTCTTCTGTATGGACCGATGGTGCCTTGATCGGTCAATCCGGCCCAGGTCTGATGATCCTAGTTTGTGCAATGCACGGAGATGGTCCAGAGAAGGCCGCTCAACTGGCGCAAAAAATAGCTAAGCTGCGGATATTCAAGGACGAAGTTGGAAAAATGAACAGATCGATCCTGGATGTTGGCGGCTCGGCTCTGGTGGTCAGTCAGTTTACCTTGGCCGCCGATACGACGCGTGGCAACAGACCCGGCTTTTCGGACGCGGCCCCGGCAGCGGAGGGTGAGCGTCTTTTCAATGCCTTCGTCTCAAACCTCGCTGACCACGGGATTCCTGTGGAAACTGGAGCCTTCGGAGCGGACATGTCGGTTGAACTCGTCAACGATGGTCCCGTGACAATCTGGATGGAAAACTGATGAGGGGCGAAAGCGCGTCACCCGACTTTGCCGCAGGAACTCAACCAACTGAAAGGAAGTCGACCATATGACTCCAGCTGCCAATTCGCTGCGCGACATCGAAGATCTTCCTGACATGGGCATCAAAATGTCCGACGGTTGCCGATTGTCAGCGCGGATGTGGATGCCTTTGGACGCAAAAAAAGACCCTGTTCCTGCCATTCTTGAATACTTGCCCTACCGGAAACGCGACGGCACAGCGACCCGCGATGCCCTGACCCATCCGTGGTTTGCCAAGCGTGGATATGCCTGCGTCCGCGTTGACATGCGCGGCAATGGTGACAGCGAAGGGTTCATGGAAGACGAATACACCCAACAAGAGCTGGACGATGCAGTCGAGGTCATTGACTGGTTGGCACGGCAGCCATGGTGCAATGGCTCGGTAGGTATGATGGGCATCAGTTGGGGAGGGTTCAACGCCCTTCAGGTGGCAGCGATGCAGCCTGACGCCCTGAAAGCGATCATAACCTTATGCTCGACAGCGGACCGGTACGCCGACGACATACACTACAAAGGTGGCTGCCTTTTGAACGAGAACTTGGGCTGGGGCGCAACGATGTGGTCTTATTCCTCTCGTGCGCCTGACCCGGCACTACGCAAGGATTGGCGCGAGATTTGGGAAAAGAGGTTGGAAGCAGAACCATTTCTGCCGTCAGTCTGGCTGCGCCACCAAACACGTGATGACTATTGGCGGCACGGTTCCGTTTGTGAAGACTTCAACGCAATCAGTGCTGCAACTTTGGCGATTGGCGGTTGGGGCGATAGCTATAAAAACACTGTGCCGTTACTGGTCGAAAGACTAGCGGCTGTTACAAAAGGGATCGTTGGGCCTTGGGTTCACAAGTACCCTCATTTCGCAGTTCCCGAACCCAGGATTGGGTTCTTGCAGGAAGCTCTTCGATGGTGGGAACGTTGGCTCAAAGGTATCGAAACCGGCGTTGAAAATGATCCCGATTATCGGGCCTACTTAATGGATGGCGTTCGTCCGGCACGATGGTATTCCGAACGACCGGGGCGTTGGATCGCCGAGTCAAATGGCACGACTTCGCATATAACGCACTTAAAGATGACGCTTAGCAACCTTGGGCTCGACAAGACCGGTCCGCTGGACCAACGCGTTAGCTCGCCGCAACACTGTGGAATGGAAAGTGGGGAGTTCTGTGCCATTTGGCTAGGCCCCGACATGCCGGGTGATCAACGCGCTGATGATGCCCTGTCGGTTTGCTTCGATGGCCCCGGGTTGACCGAAGATCTGGACATAGTCGGCGCACCTCGGGTTCGGTTAAGTCTAAGTTCCGATAAACCGCAAGCACAGGTCGTGGTACGTCTGAATCATGTCCATCCCGACGGTGCCTCTGCCAGAATAACTTATGGTGTGCTCAATCTGACCCATCGCAATGATCATGCACGGCCCAAGGCTCTAGCGCCCGGTCAAACTTATGAAGTGACGCTTGACCTTGATCATATTGCTTATCGCGTTCCGAAAGGCCACAGCCTGCGCGTAGCCATTTCCAGCGCCTATTGGCCGTTGATCTGGCCGTCGCCCGAGGTTACCGAACTTCACTTAAGTGACGGCGATATCACCATACCGGTGAGACCGACCGCCGAAACCGATGAATGGTTATTTGCCCCGGCTGAAAGCGACGCGGAGCGCAAGCTTACGACTTTGCGGACTGCGACAAATTCAAGACGTATTGAAACGGACATGAACACAGGTCTGCTTCGCCTGACAATTGAAGATGACTTCGGCCTTGCCCGAGACGACGAACACGGCCTGATCAGTGGAGGAAGCGCCAGCGAATCATGGTCGATCCATCCTGATGATCCATTATCAGCACGAGGCGAATGTACTTGGGTGCAGGAGATGGTCCGAGGGGACGTGAACCTCAGAACCCAAACCAACTGTGAAATGTGGTCAGATCGTTCCGATTTTCATCTTCGAGCCAGTATAATGGCCTACGAGAACGGCAAGGTAATCCATTCCCGCCAGATCGAAGACACGATACCGCGGGAACAAGTGTAAATCCGGCATGAAACTCGATTTACATTAAATCTTGCCCGATGAGCGGAAATGCGCAACTTTGACCCATGCGTCAATAAAAGCCCGTAAGTGGCTTGATCCAACCAATTGGGAGATTTTGGATGAACGAACAACTCACTCACATGACCAAAGAGGTGACGGCTGGTAAGCTGACACGTCGTGAATTCATGGGCAAAGCTGCGGCCTTAGGAGTTTCCGCTGCGATGGCCAGCACAATGTTCGCAAACGCCGCGCGCGCGGCTGGCCCGAAAAAGGGCGGAGATCTGAAGTTCGGCCTTCAGGGCGGTGAATCGACCAATTCTCTTGATCCAGCAACCTATGCAAGCTCAGTTCCGTTCCAGAATGGTAAACAGTTCGGTGACCAGCTGGTCGAAGTCGCGCCGGACGGAACGATTGAACCTCGGCTCGCAGAAAGCGTCGAAGGTAGCGCCGACGCCAAAGTTTGGACGTTCAAACTGCGCCAAGGGGTTGAGTTCCACAACGGCAAGACCATGACCAGCGAGGACGTGCTGAAAACAATGCAGCGCCACTCGAACGAAGATTCAAAGTCTGGTGCTCTGGGCATCATGAAGGGTATCGAGTCCATGAAAGCGGACGGTGACAACTTCCAGGTCACTCTGACCGAACCAAACGCGGATTTGCCCTATTTGATGGCCGACTACCACCTGATTGTTCAGCCAGACGGCGGCATGGACAATCCAGGTGCCGGCATCGGAACCGGTCCTTACAAGCTGGAGGTAGATGAGCCCGGTGTTCGCCACATGTACACCAAGTTTGAAAACCACTGGAACAGTGATTTTGGCAATTTCGACAGTGTCGAAGTCGTGGTCATCAACGACGCGACAGCGCGTACCGCGGCGCTGCAGTCGGGACAAGTTCACGCCATCAACCGGGTCGAACCAAAGGTGGCCGATTTGCTGGGTCGCGCGCCGAATCTGACCGTGCATTCGACCGCTGGCCGCGGCCATTATGTGTTCATCATGCATGTGGACACGGCACCTTTCGATAACAACGATCTGCGTTTAGCGTTGAAGTATGCCATCAACAGAGAAGAACTGGTTGAAAAGGTACTGCGCGGTTACGGCTCGATCGGTAACGACATGCCAATCAACGCAGCATATCCGCTGTTTGATGAAACTATCCCGCAGCGTGAATTCAGTGTTGAGAAAGCTGCAGAGCATTACGCGAAATCCGGCCATGACGGATCACCAATTATTCTGCGTGTTGCA
This sequence comes from Ruegeria sp. YKSD179, assembly GCF_059612885.1. NCBI lineage: Bacteria > Pseudomonadati > Pseudomonadota > Alphaproteobacteria > Rhodobacterales > Roseobacteraceae > Ruegeria > Ruegeria sp. YKSD179. The sequence goes on from NZ_JBXWRL010000009.1 coordinate 114,575, forward strand.
GATGGAGCATTCCCAGGTGCCGTAGACGCTGCGGCGTTGTTCCAACAGTCCGCTGCGCAAGCTGGTATTCCGCTGGAAATCAAGCGCGAACCTAATGATGGATACTGGTCCGAAGTCTGGAACGTGCAGCCTTTCTGCGCCTCTTATTGGGGTGGCCGTCCGGTACAGGATCAGATGTATGCAACTGCTTACTTGTCGACCGCCGACTGGAACGACACAAGGTTCAAGGTTCAGGCGTTTGACGATCTCTTATTTGCAGCTCGAGCCGAGCTTGATCCGGAAAAGCGCAAAGGCATCTACAGCCAGATGGGAATGATGGTCCGCGACGAAGGCGGCCTGATCTGCCCAATGTTCAACGATTTTGTAGAGGGTATCAGCAATCAGCTGGACGGCTGGGAGACTGATCCGACACAAGAGATGATGAACGGCAACATGTCCCGCAAGATGTGGTTCGTCTGATACGGACGACAGATAATGCACCCCATCATCAAATTGGTTTTCCAGCGCCTTGCGCTGGGAATCCTCCTGCTCTTCGGTGCATCGGCTCTGATTTTCGGCCTCACCGAAGCCCTGCCAGGGGATGCCGCCCAGGCTGTCCTTGGTCAAGCTGCAACCCCCGAAGCGTTGGCAAATCTGCGCGAGGAAATGGGCCTGGATCGCCCTGCCCTAACCCGCTATTTCGAATGGTTAGGGGGTATCCTGCAAGGCGATCTTGGCCAGTCGCTGACGAATAAGCTCGACATCGCGGAGTCTGTCGGCAGTCGATTAGGCAACACGTTGTTTCTAGCCTTTTGGGCAGCGATCGTATCTGTGCCTCTGGCTATTTTTCTGGGTCTTCTAGCTGTGCGTTACCGCAACCGCTGGCCGGACAAGCTGATTTCGGCAGTGACCCTTACAACTATATCTATTCCTGAGTTTTTGATCGGTTACGTGCTGGTCTACTTTATCGCGGTAAAGCTCGGCATGTTCTCGCCGCTTGCCATGATCAATGAATCAATGACGCTGGGACAAAAACTGAATTCGATTGCTTTGCCAGTCATTGTGCTAACCATGGTGGTTTTGGCTCATATGATGCGGATGACCCGCGCCGCAATCCTGAACGTTATGCAGTCGGCTTACGTTGAAACGGCCGAGTTAAAGGGCCTGAACAATTTCAAGATTATCTATCGTCATGCATTGCCCAACGCCGTCGCACCCATCGTAAACGTGGTGATGCTGAACCTCGCTTATCTCGTTGTAGGCGTCGTAGTTGTCGAGGTCGTTTTCGTTTATCCCGGAATGGGACAGTACCTTGTGGACCACGTGACCAAGCGCGATGTGCCAGTAGTACTGGCCTGCGGGGTCATTTTCGCGGCGATATATATCGGGCTGAACATGATTGCGGACATCGTTGCCATTCTGGCCAACCCAAGGCTGAGGCATCCGAAATGAAGAACATCCCAATTTCTGCAATGATCGGGCTGGCTTTTACAGCCTTGTATTTCATAATCGCTATTTTCGCGCCTTTGCTTGCCCCGTATGGCATGGCCGAAGTTGTTGGCGATGTCTGGGAACCTTCGAGTTCGGAATTCTGGCTTGGGACCGACAATATCGGCCGCGATCTGCTTAGCCGGATGATCTATGGCGGGCGCACTACGATTTTCATCGCGACGGCCGCAACGATCCTCAGCTTCGTGACCGGTTCGATACTTGGATTTCTAGCCGCAGTTCTTGGTGGTTGGGCCGATCAAGTAATGTCGCGTGCCGTAGACCTTGTCATGTCAATACCATCGCTGATCACAGCATTGGTTGTTCTTGCAATGGTACCTGTCACTATTCCGGTTCTTATCGTGGTGATGGGTCTGTTGGACGCAACGCGCGTTTACCGGTTGGCCCGTGCGGTTGCTGTCGATATCGCCGTTATGGACTATGTTGAGGCCGCCAAACTACGTGGTGAAGGCCAAAGTTGGATTATTTTTAGGGAAATCCTGCCTAATGCCTTGTCTCCGTTGGTTGCGGAACTCGGTCTGCGATTCATCTTCATGGTTCTGTTTGTATCGACCCTTTCCTTCCTGGGCCTGGGTGTTCAACCGCCACTGGCAGATTGGGGCGGCATTGTTAAGGAAAACAAGGATGGCATTGTCTACGGTATCGGCGCGGCCCTCTACCCTGCCGTGGCCATCGCCACACTGGCGATATCGGTTAACCTTGTAGCTGACTGGATTCTAAACCGAACCACATCGTTGAAAGGAGGTCGGGGATGAGTGATACCCTTCTCAAGGTCCGCGACCTCAAAATCGGTGCCACGGTCTACCCGCCGGGTGAAAAACCACATGACATCGAAATCGTGCATGGGGTCAGTTTTGACCTCGAACGAGGCAAGGTTTTGGGCCTGATTGGTGAATCAGGCGCAGGTAAATCTACCATCGGTCTGGCCTCGATGGCCTATGGCCGAGGAGGTGTTGAGATCACAGGGGGCGAAGTTTGGGTCAACGGACGCGATATTCTAAAAACCTCTGTTGGTGACATTCGCAATTTACGCGGCGGTGAAGTTACCTATGTTTCGCAATCTGCTGCGGCATCTTTCAATCCTGCGAAAAAGATCATGGATCAGGTGGTAGAAGCTGCGGTCGAGCATAAAAAGTTTTCTCGTAAGGAGGCTGAACGGCGGGCGCGTGAATTATTTGCAAAATTGGGCCTGCCTGATCCTGACAACATAGGTGATCGCTATCCTCACCAGGTTTCGGGCGGACAGTTACAGCGATGCATGACAGCGCTCGCGCTCTGCCCTGAGCCCGACTTAGTAGTATTCGACGAACCCACTACGGCGCTGGACGTTACGACTCAAATCGACGTTCTTATGGCCATCAAAGAAGCCATAGCCGATACAGGTGTCGCAGCGCTCTATATCACGCATGACCTTGCCGTTGTGGCGCAGGTGAGCGATGACATCATGGTTCTTCGCATGGGTGATACGGTTGAGTATGGCGATACCGATCAAATAATTAATAACCCACAAGAAGAATACACCCAGGCTTTGGTCTCAGTTCGTTCCATCGAACACGAGGAGAAAAAGCCTACGCCAGAACCAGTGTTGAGCGTCGACGGGATCACTGCACGCTACAAAGGGCTGAATTTCGACGTGCTACATAACGTCAATGTGGAACTGCACCCCGGACAAACGCTCGCTGTTGTTGGAGAATCCGGATCAGGTAAGTCGACGCTGGCCCGCGTTGTAACGGGACTACTGCCGCCACGCGACGGCGATATAACGTTTGCCGGGCGCAAGCTCAGCTCTGATCTGAAAGGACGCAGCCGTGAGGATCTGCGAGAGTTGCAGATGATCTACCAAATGGCTGACGTCGCGATGAACCCGCGTCAGACGGTGGGAACAATTATCGGGCGTCCGCTGGAATTCTATTTCAACATGCGTGGTGCGGAAAAACGCAAACGGATTATCGAGTTACTGGATGAGATCGAGCTGGGTGAGAAGTTCATGGATCGCTATCCCGCCGAGCTGTCCGGCGGGCAGAAACAGCGTGTCTGTATTGCTCGTTCACTTGCTGCTAAGCCCAAGATGATCATTTGCGATGAGGTTACCTCGGCGCTCGACCCATTGGTGGCAGACGGCATTCTCAAGCTGCTGTTGGATTTGCAGAAGATTGAGGATGTGGCTTATCTGTTCATTACCCACGATCTGGCGACTGTGCGTGCGATCAGCGATAGTATAGCGGTCATGTATCAGGGACGCGTGGTTCGATATGGCTCCAAGAGCCAAGTGTTGAGTCCACCGTTTGATGACTACACCGACTTACTGCTCAGCTCGGTTCCCGAAATGCATTTAGGTTGGCTGGAAGAGGTCGTTGCGCACCGCAAAATGGAAAGCGCGGGAAACTAATCCAACGTTTGGAAGTCTTAAGAAACTTTAAATCCCGGCACTCTGCTCAAGCTTGTGTCGGGATTTTACTATTCAAGGCGTGAACAGGCGATCCAACATATATCAAACAGTTAACGTGCCAAGAAAGCCATCCGCTGGGAACAAGCTAATGAAACGTAAACTGCTGCTGATCATTCTGGATGGCGTCCCGTGGCGCAATTTCCGCCGTCTATTCGGGAACCTTGAAGGATGGGTCGATAGCGGTGAAGCGAGAATTTGGAAACACCGCTCGGTGCTACCGTCGACTTCTGCAAGTTGCTACGCTTCCATTCACACAGGTGTTTCTCCGCAAGAGCACGGTTGCACCGGAAACGCCAATGTCTTTCGCCTGAATCACAAGGACATCTTCAGTCAGGTGAGCGAGGCCGGTGGCGTCACCGGCGCAGTAGCGCACAGCTACTGGTCCCAGTTCTTTAACCGACACCCATTCGATTACGTCCGCGACGTTGAATATGACGAACCGGAAAGCACGACGATAAACCACGGTCGGTTTCATTCGATGACAGGTTATGGCAAGGCCAATCAGATGACGCCATGCGACGTGGACCTGTTCGCTTCTCTAACCAATCTTTGTCTGCGGTTTGAACTGGACTACGGCCTCTTACACACCTGCACGCTTGACAGCATGGGGCATCGGTTCTTTCACGAAAGCGAAGAAATGGATCACGCCTGCTTTGTCATGGACGAGATGCTGGCGCCTTTTATAACTCGCTGGAGGAAGATGGGTTATGAGGTAATTGTGACTGCCGATCACGGTCAGGACGAACGCGGCCACCACGGGGGGCGCAGCCAGCTGCAGCAAGAGACGGCGCTTTATTACTTTGGTGACGCCGTAGGTCCTGAGCCGGACGTCGTGGTCGATCAGTTGCAGTTGGCGCCAACAATTCTGGATCGAATCGGTGCGCCACTGGCTGATACGATGAAGGCGGATACTTTTCTGCGCTAGTACTCAATCATAAGGCCAAAGGCCCTGTCCCAGGGCCTCGATCGCTACCGATATTCGTTCGAAACTGTCGGCTGCACGCTTCACTGATGTTCGGGCGCGCAAATAACCATGAATCAAACCGGATTCATTTATCCAACAGGCCGTCCCGCCTGCCGCTGTGATCCGTTTGCAGTAAGTGGCACCATCATCGCGCAGAGGGTCGCAATCGGCTGTTACAACGACAGTTGGCGGCAGCCCGACAAAATTAGTGTCATGTAGCGGTGCAAAGCTGGGGTCCCCTTCAGGGATATTGCCGCCACATCGAACCCGTTCATAAAACAGAACGTCTTCACGGGTCAGAAGCGGTGCGTGCGCGTGCTCGACGTACGACCCCTTTGACGTGTCACCTCCTAATCCGGGGTAGATCAGGACTTGTCCCAGAATGTTTTCCACTCGATCTCGTGCATAGTGCGCCAGTGCCGCAGCGAGATTGCCGCCGGCGCTGTCGCCAGCCAAGACAATGGGATCGCCAAACTTACGAACCACCCAATTAAGAGCGTCCCAACTGTCCCGGAACTGTGCGGGATGCGCGTGTTCAGGGCAAAGCCTGTAATCGACAGCAACGATCCGATAGCCGGTTTGCGCGCAAAATTCGGCGCAAACATCGTCGTGACTGTCCAACCCACCAACAACAAAACCGCCACCATGAAAATAGACAACTGTTCTTGTCGGAGTACCGGCCGTATAGACCCTGACGGGAACGCTATCGGCCGACATATCCTGTGTTTTCACGCCATTTGGTCTGAGTTGGCGAAAATCGGCGCACATCCGGTCATACAGGCGGCGCTGATCCGAAATAGACAACTCGACCGCATCATCGGGATAGTTTTCGGCAGTGCGGCGTATGAACGCCCATGTCTCTTCGTCGATTAGGCGCTCATAGTTCATTGTCCCTCCAGTTTATTCAGAACACTCCCATGGTCGGGTGAACGACCCCAAAACTTTGGCAACATCGTCCTCGGAGGAGCCGTTCGCGTCAAGCTGTGCGACAAGGCCACGCTTTTTATCATCGACTACCGACACTACGCGGGCAGAAACACCCGCCGATTCCAAAGCCTCATTGTAAATGCGGGTGATGGCCTGTTTGCGCAAATCCGGTTTAAATACCTTACCCACAGCAGTTTTTGGCAATTCGTCCAGAATCGTCATGTGCTTGGGTTGCGCGGCACGTTCGTGCACATGGACCTTGCAGTATTCCATCAGTTCTTCTTCCGTTGCACTGGCACCGTCAACCAATTCGACAAAGGCGCACGGTACTTCGCCCGAATGAGCATCCGGCTGACCAATGGCACCCGCGAATGCCACAGCATCGTGTCCCAACAGCGCCTCCTCGATTTCCGCGGGATCGATATTGTGACCCCCACGAATGATCAGGTCCTTGGCGCGACCGGTTATCCAGAGGTAACCATCCTGGTCAAAACGGCCCAAATCGCCCGTCCGAAGGTATTTTTCGAAGTGATAAAGGTTCGTGTTCTTTTCTGCCTCGGTATAGGTATTGCCTGGAAAAACACCGGGGTTTGAAATGCAAATCTCACCCACCTGATCAGTATCGCACTCTATCGGTCCATCAGCGCCATCCTGTAGGATTTTCACGTCAGTGTACGGAAATGGAATGCCGATCGAGCCGATCTTCTTCTCTCCGTCCACCGGGTTGCACGAGACCAGACAGGTTGCTTCGGTCAGGCCGTAACCTTCGACGATTGTGACCCCCGTCGCCTCTTCGAAGCGGCGGAAAAGTTCGACCGGCAGAGGTGCTGAACCAGAGAAGGCCGTTTTCACACTGGAGATATCCGCGTCTACGGGTCGCTGCATCTTAGCGGAAATTGCTGTTGGAACGGTGATTATGAACGACACCTTCCAGCGCTCGATAAGTTTCCAGAAATTGTCGAATACGCCGTCTCCGCGATAACCCGCTGGTGTGGGGAATATTACATGCGCCCCCGAAGAGACGGCCGCCATGATGATCACATGCACCGCAAAAACGTGGAACATCGGCAACGGGCACATGATTACGTCGTTTTCGTCAAACAACAGCGTGTTGCCAAGCCAGCCATTATAAATCAGTCCAGAATACTTGTGCTGTGCCACCTTTGGCATGCCAGTTGTTCCACCCGTGTGGAAGAAACAGGCAACTCGATCCTCCTTGCTGTCTTCGAAGGTCAGGGTCTTCGGTTGCTTGGCAATTTCCTTGTTAAAGTTCAGGTAATCGGCGTGTGCCAATTTCTCTTTGTCGCCCATTTTGGGGCGAAGTAAGGGCACGAGCCACGATTTCGGCGGCGTTAAATAGCGGTTTAGATCGATTTCCAAAACGGTGTTAACGCTCGGCGCGTGTCTAACCGCTTCTTCGACTTTTTGTGCAACATCCGTTTTGGGGAAGGATCTCAACGTGACAACGACCTTTGCGTTGGTTTCACGCAATATGGCCGCGATCTGTTCAGGCTCCAGCAGCGGATTGATCGGGTTCACTATCCCGGCGACTGCGCCGCCCATCAATGTGGCAAGCGTCTCGTTGCAATTTGGCAAAACATAAGCGACAACATCTTTTTCCCCGACACCCAGCGAACGAAAGAGGTTTGCCGCCTGATTGACTTTGCCCAGAAGTTCGGACCAGGTCAGTGTCTCAGCCTTATCCGTTGGGCCAGACAAAAGCTGGAAGCTCATTGCGTTGTGATTCGGAAAATTAGCCGCCGTGCGCGTCAGCAATTGGTGGAAAGTTACAGGCACGTCCCTGTCTTCCCAAGCCATTTCCTGTTCGATACGCGCTTTGTCTTCCAGTCCTACAAAGGCCATTTGGTTCCTCCCCGATTTTCTCCCCTGACGTGCAAGGGTGTTTGTTTGCCCCAAGATGGAAGCAAAACAGTGCCCACGCAAGCGAGGGCTTAACCGTGGAAGCCATTTAACTGTAGTATGACGCTGCGACGGTTCCCGACGTGCCGGTACGTCACATTACGACGAAACACCGCCATCAGTGAACTGAAGGCGGGCAAGCCTGGCATATAGACCGTCCTGTGCAACCAAATCATCATGCGTACCTTGTGCCGCAATACGTCCAGCTTCAAGCACCACTATCCGATCAGCCTTTTTTACTGTTGCCAACCTGTGGGCCACGATCAAGGTTGTTCGCCCGGCACGCATCTGATCGACGGCACCCTGAACAGCACGCTCGCTTTCTGAATCGAGTGCTGAGGTTGCCTCATCCAACAAAAGAACCGGAGCGTCACGCAGGATAGCACGGGCAATGGCGATGCGCTGCTTTTGTCCACCGGACAGCATCACTCCCCGCTCTCCAACGAAGCTGTCGTAACCGTCCGGCAGAGCGGTAATGAAATCATGCGCGGCCGCAGCTTGTGCAGCTGCCTCAACTTGGGCATCTGTCGCGTCCAACCGTCCGAAGCGAATGTTTTCCCTTGCCGAAGCTGCAAAGATTACAGGGTCCTGCGGCACCAAAGCCATGTGCTTGCGGAACTCGGATCGATCGAGATCGCGCAGATCGACTCCGTCCAAACTGACCCGCCCGGAATCCGGATCGTAAAAGCGCTGAATCAACTGAATCACAGTTGTTTTTCCCGCACCCGACGGTCCAACAAACGCTACTGTCTCTCCAGGACGAACCGAAAGCGTCAAATGGTTCAACGCAACCTGTTCCGGACGAGCCGGATAACGAAAGGTAACGTCTTCAAACCGAATCTCTCCGCGCACAGGCTGCGCTATTGTGGCTGTTTCCGGCAAATCGTTTACTGTATCCTGCGCGTTCAGCAACTCGACCAGACGTTCGGTCGCACCTGCCGCGCGCTGCAGTTCGCTCCAGATTTCCGAAAGGGCTGCGACCGAGCCTGCCATAATCACCGAATAAATTACGAACTGGATCAAAACGCCTTCGGTCATAACGCCATTGCGGACATCATTTGCGCCCATCCACAGAACGCCGACTATCCCAGAGAACACCAGAAAGATAACGATGACAGTCAATACCGCCCGAGTTTGAATGCGGCGTAGCGAAACTGAATAGGACGTCTCGGTCATGTCGCCAAATTGCTCGCGGCTAGCCTTTTCATGGGTGAACGCCTGAACGGTCTGAACGGCGCCCAGCGCCTCTCCGGCGTTTCCTGAAGACGCAGCAATCCAATCTTGATTTTCGCGGCTGATAACGCGCAAACGGCGACCAAGTACAAGAATTGGCACGATCACGATCGGGATCAGCAATAAAACCAGTCCGGTCAATTTGGCCGATGTCAGCAGCATCAGCGCCAGCCCACCCACAAACATAAGTAGGTTGCGCAAAGCAATCGAAACAGATGACCCCAATACCGACTGTATCAGCGTTGTGTCTGTCGTGATCCGACTCAGAACTTCGCCCGTCATGATCCGTTCATAGAACTCGGGACTCATGCCAATAACACGATCAAACACTGCCTTTCGTATATCGGCCACCACACGCTCACCCAAGCGGGTCACAAGTGCATAACGAACGCCCGTACCGACAGCGAGTATCGCAGCAATTCCAAGAGCCGCCAGAAAATACCAATCAAGCAGTTCGCCGTCTTCAATGCGAAAGTTGTCTACAACCCTCCGAACTGCCAAGGGGAGCGTCAGAGTCATGCTGGCGGTAAGCACCAATGCGACCGTTGCACCAGCCATAAGCGCGCGATAGGGCCGCATGAACGGCCAAAGTGACGAAAGAACACCCAATTTTTTAGAGCTTGCCCGATCCTCCTGTGCACCGGGCGCCGAGTTAGCGGTAGGCGATCTTGCCATATCTGGCCCTTGTTTCCTGATTACGTGTCCGTGGCGACCCCCACGTATCGATTCTTCTTGGCGGCAGGGGCACCCGGGGTCAAGGCGACAACGTTGCCCAGAGACCCAAAAAGGGTCATATGGCGCAAGAAAAGCGTTGTTAGAATGCTAAAAGCTGAGCTGGAGCGGGTAGACGGAATCGAACCGACATAGCCTGCTTGGAAGGCAGGGGCTTTACCATTAAGCTATACCCGCTCAACGTTGTGGCTGAT